>NZ_JCANQV010000537.1:0-1964 GCF_059553635.1 Candidatus Streptomyces philanthi | reverse complement strand
CCGCCCCGGCGCCCTCGGGCGGCCGGGTCAACCTCGACAAGGGACGCGTCGACCTCCGCAAGCACCAGACCGTCTCCCTGGTCAAGGGCGGCCGGCCGCTGCTCGGGACGGTCCGCATGGGCCTGGGCTGGGAGCCGGCGCAGCGCGGCAGGAACATCGACCTGGACGCCTCCGTCATCGCCTACGACCCGCGCCGCGAGCAGGTCGGCAGCTGCTACTTCGGCAGGCTGCTGATACTCGACGGCGCCGTCCAGCACTCCGGCGACAACCTCACCGGGGACGGCGCGGGCGACGACGAGGTCATCACCGTCCATCTGGGCGGTCTCCCGCCGCATGTCACCGGCCTGGTCTTCACCGTGAACTCGTTCTCGGGCCAGAAGTTCTCGCGGATCGCCCGCGCGTACTGCCGGCTGACGGACGCGGCGACCGGCGAGGAACTGGTGCGGTTCGACCTGACCGGCACCGAGCCGCACACCGGGGTCCTCATGGCCAAGCTCGTCCGGCAGTACTCCGGCGAGTGGGAGATGACCGCCCTCGGCGAGTTCCTCGACGCGCGCACCGTACGCGGCATGGTCAAGCCGGGCGCCCAGGCGCTCTGAGGCGGGCGCCCCGGCCCGGCGCCGACGCGACCGGGCGTCCCCCTCTGGTGCGGCGGCGTTCCCCGGACGAGAATCGGGTGGTGTGTGCCGTGACCGCCACCGGTATCGCGCGCACCTGGGCCCCCACGCCGGCCCGCGTCCGGGTTTCCGTCCGGCCGCCCCGGCCCGTACGAGGAGCGTCCGATGCCGCAGCAGCCCGTACCCCCGTCCGGCGGGGCCCCGTCCCCCGGTGACGAGGCCCCGATCCCCGACCCGGTCGCCGACACCTACGGCGACCACGACCTGAGCACCGTGCCCGCGTTCGCCGGAGGCTTCATCAACTTCGGCTACTGGGCGGACGTCGCCGGTGCCGCCGACCGGCCGCTGACCCCGGCCGACCGCGTCCGCAGCGAGCAGGACCTCTACCGGCTGGTCCTGGGCACCTTCGACCGGACGCGGGGGCTCACCGCCCTGGAGGTGGGCTGCGGCCGGGGGCTGGGCAGCGCGCTGGCGCTCGCCGAGTGCGGCTTCGGGACGGTCATCGGCCTCGATCTGCACCCCGAGCAGATCGCCCGCGCCCGCCGCACCCACGCCCGGCTGCTGGAGGGGCCCGCGCCCGGACGGCTGGAGTTCGTCCACGGCGCCGCCCAGCGCATCCCGCTGCCGGACGGCAGTGTGGACTGCCTGTTCTCGGTGGAGGCCGCGCAGCACTTCCGTGACCTGCCCGGTTTCGCCCGTGAGACGGCGCGGGTGCTGCGGGCGGACGGCCGGCTGGCCCTGACGACGTTCTTCGCCCGCGGCCCCGACGCCGCCGAGGCACTGCCCGAGCTGCTGCCCCCGTTCGCGGACGGCCTGGACATCCCCCACGTGGTCGACGACGTCGCGGCCGTCCTGTCCGCCGCCGGACTGCGGGACGTACGGGTCCGGTCGGTCGGGCACGCGGTGTGGGAACCGTACGACCGCTACATGGCGCAGCGGGCGGAGCTGCGCGACGGGTGGCCGCGCCGCTATCTGGCCGCGTACGAGAGCGGGCTGCTGGACTACTACCTGCTCACGGCGTCCGGCACGGGAGGGCCCGCCGCCACGGACCGGTGACGGCGACGGTGAGGCCGGGTCCCGCCAGGTGGGCGAAGAGGGTCCGCCCGTCGGGGGAGAACGAGGGTGCGGTGAACCCGCCGCGGGCGAAGGGGCGGGCGCTGCCGTCGCCGCTGAGGCCGAGGAGGTACGGGGCACCGTGGTGTTCCCCGGCGGCGACCAGGCCGCCGTGCGGCGCGGCGGCGGGCCCGCCGTCCGGGGCGGGGGCGGTGGTGAGCCGTGCCGTGAGGGTCAGCGTCCGCCGCCCCGGGTCGTAGCACCACAGCTGCCCGCCGCCGTCCTCACCGGCGC
>NZ_JCANQV010000536.1:0-1971 GCF_059553635.1 Candidatus Streptomyces philanthi | reverse complement strand
CCGCGGGGTCCGCGCCGCGCCGCGCCTGGTCGAGCCGCCCGGTGCGCCGGAGCACGAGGACGACCGCCGTGACGAGCAGGGCGAGCACCACGAGACCCGCCACCACCAGGCCGAACCGTATGAGCAGGAGATCGAGGACGTGTTCCATGGAAGCTCCTCCAGTTATTTATCACGTGCGTGACAAAAAGAATTTATCACAGACGTGATAGAAAGATTCCATGCCGAAACGCGTGGATCCTGAGGCCCGCCGCCGGGAAGTCGTCGACGCCCTGTTCCGTGTGGTCGTCCGGGACGGACTGCAACGCACCTCACTGCGGGCCGTCGCCGACGAGGCCGGCCTCAACATCGGCTCCCTGCGCCACTACTTCGACGGCCAGCAGGACCTCATGGACTTCGCGATGCGGTCCATGCTCGACCGCGTCACCGCCCGGCTGCTCCAACGCGTCGACGACATCGGCGACCTGCGCGGACACGCCCCCGCCGACCTCGTGCGCCTGACGGCGGACCTCCTCGCCGAGCTCCTGCCGCTCGACGCCCGGCGCCGCGCCGAGGTCACCGTCTTCCTCGACTTCAACACGGCCGCCCGTACCGACCCCGCCTTCCGCCCCCTGTCCCACAAGGCCGCCACCGGCACCCGCCGCCTCATCCGCCTCGCCCTCACCCGGCTGACGGAATCCGGCACCCTGCGCCCCGGCCTCGACCTCGGCATAGAGACCGAACGCCTGGCCGCCCTGGTCGACGGCCTCGGCCTCACGGGGGTACTGCACCCGGACGTTCTCGACGAGGAACGGTGCGCGGAGGTACTGCGCGGGCATCTGGAGGGGCTGATGGGGTAGGGGTGGCTTCTGTGGGGGCGCGCTTGTGGGCCCCTACCGACCCGTCAGCCGCACCCCCGCACAACCCCCGTCACTCCCGCACGTCGCGCCACGCCTCCCCCAGGTGGACCGCCACCTCCGACGCCGAGACGGGCGCGCCGACGGGGCCGGCCGCGCGGCGGGCCGCCAGGCCGTGGAGATAGGCGCCCACCGACGCGGCGTCGCGCACGGGGAGTCCGGCGGCCAGCAGGGAGCCGGTCAGGCCCGAGAGGACGTCGCCGCTGCCGGCCGTCGCCAGCCAGCCCGTGCCGGTGGGATTGACACGTACAGGGCCGTCCGCGGCGGCGACCAGCGTCGTCGAGCCCTTGAGCAGCACCGTCGCCCCGTACCGTTCGGCGATCTCCCGTACCGAGCGCAGCCGGGCCGCCTCGACCTCCTCGCGGCTGCGGCCGAGCAGCGCCGCGGCCTCCCCGGCGTGCGGGGTGAGCAGGGTCGGCGCGGTCCTGGCCCGTACCGCCTCCGGGGTGAGGAAGCGCAGCCCGTCCGCGTCGACGAGGACGGGGACGTCGGCGGCGAGGACGTCCGCCATCGCCCCGGACTCGTCGCCCAGACCGGGGCCGATCACCCACGCCTGGACGCGGCCCGCCTTGTCCGGCGGCCCGGGGTGCACCAGCGTCTCCGGGAAGCGCGCCAGCACCGCGGAATCGGCCGGGCCGACGTACCGTACGGCCCCGGCGCCGCCGCGCTGCGCGCCCGCCACCGCGAGGACCGCGGCCCCCGGGTAGCGCGCGGAACCGGCGACCACGCCGACGACGCCGCGCCGGTACTTGTCGCTCTCGGCGTCCGGCCACGGCAGCAGCTCCGCCACGTCCGCGTGCTGCAACGCCTCCAGTTCGGGGTCCTCGGGCGCGTCGAGGCCGATGTCGACGAGGCGGAGCGCGCCGGCCCGTTCGCGCGCCGGGTCGATCAGCAGGCCCGGCTTGTACACCCCGAACGTCACGGTGGCATCGGCGTACACCGCGTCACCGTGGACCTCACCGGTGTCGGCGTCCACCCCGCTGGGCAGATCCACCGCCACCACCGTCGCCGCCTCCCGTGCCTCGCGCACCAGCCGCGCGGCCTCGTCCCGCAGGCCACCGCGCCCGCCGATGCCGAC
>NZ_JCANQV010000535.1:0-1988 GCF_059553635.1 Candidatus Streptomyces philanthi | reverse complement strand
GTCGTCGCCAGCGGCACCACCGGCCACCCGCCCGGCGTGTGCCGGGACGCGTCCGGCCCGGGCTGGGCCTGCGGACGGGCCTGCGCGGGAGCGGATTCGGCGGGGGCCGGGACGGGCTCAGCAGCGGTGGTGGCTGGTGCGGGTTCCGTTACTGCCGTCTGTGCCGCGCTCACCGGTCCCCCAGCCGGTTGGGTTCGGCGGCGAAGAACAGGATCACGAAGGAGCCGTGGCCCAGCTGCTTGGCAGCCTCGCCACGCATGATCCTGAACAACTCGGCGTGGGAGACGTCCGGGTGGGAGACATCCACGTCGAACACGTGCGTGACAGTGGCGTAGTCCCCCTTAGAGGTCCGGACCGTGAGGATGCAGTGGTACGAGACGCGAGGGTGGGTAGAGCTGTTCATCGATCCCTCCATGGATCAGGCGCCCGGCCGGGCCGTAGGAAGCGGGCCGGGCGCCGTCGCGTGTGGCGCGGATGGTCAGCGGGGGGTGTGGTGGGGGTGGTCGGCGGCGGTCTCCTGCCACCGCCTGGCCTCCGCCGCGTCCACCCCGCTCACCTGGACGGCGTAGGTGCAGCCGGGGGCCGGGCAGTGGTGGGTGGTGGCGGTGAGGCCGTCCACGAGGGCGTCAAGGACGCGGCCGGTCGCCCACAGGGTCGAGGCGCCGACCCCGGCCGCGCAGGCCAGGACCGTCTGGACGGGCACGTGATAGGCAGCCAGCTCGGAGGCGAAGGCCGCGGCCACGCCCACCCCGGCGGCCGTCTCGGCCGAGCACAGCAGCAGACGATGACGGAACTGCACTGGGACTCCTTGTCGGTTCAGGCGGCGAGTGCGGGAGATTCCGCGCAGGGGACGCAGGTGCCGAGGGAGGTGGGGATGGTGTAGCCGCGGTCGGTGCCGCAGGCGGGGCAGGTGCGGCGGGCGGCCAAGGCCCGGTCGACGGCCCGCCGCCGGGCGGGGGTCATCGGCCTCACCGGGGCGGCGAGGTCGACGCGGTAGAGGTAGGCGACCCGCGGCCCGTTGCGGGACCGTCGGGAGCGCCACAGGATCTGCGCGGCGACGGGCTGGCCGCCGGGCCGCAGACCGCGGGCGCGGAGCTGCCGGCGCGTGGCCAGCCCGTCCGGCGCGAGGCGGTAGGGGTAGGTGGGGATGCCGTACCGGGTCCCGTCCGGGTCCCAGAACCGGACCGTCATGACGGGAGGCGGTGGTAGGCGGCCCGGCACGCGGAGGCGTGCTCGTTGGCCTTCTCACACAGGACGCTGGGGCTGGATGACCAGTACGACTCGTGGCCGCACCCGTTGCAGACGTAGCGGTACTGGATGCCGCGCTCGGCGAGGTCGACGGCGGCGCCCACGAGGTTGTACAGCCGAATCCGTAAGCCCGGCGGTTCCGGAGTGTGCGGGGCGAGCTTCATGGGAGCTCCGTTCAGGCGTTGGTGAGTTCGGGCTGCTGCGCGGCGGCGCGCGGCTGGCGCGCGGCAGTGCGCGGTTCGTGCGCGGCGAGCTGCGCGGCGCGCGCGGCGCGGAATTCTCGGATCCAGTTGCGGGCGTTGCCGACGTGGATGCCGCATGCCTCAGCGAGGTCGGCGGCCGTCGGTTCGGTGCGGCCGCCGGAGTCGGCAAGGGCGGAGCAGTAGAGGTTCCACCCTTGCTGCTTGGCTTCGGACCGCCACACGGGGCCGGTGCCGTCGGTGTCGGGGGTGAGGGTGGCGAGGTCGCCGCGGAGTCGGTCGCGGATCGTCTCCGCCTCCCGGATCTGGCCCGTGAGCTGCGCCAGGGCGTCCTTGTGGGCGTCTTCGCGGGCCTGGAGGGTGTCCAGGAGGCGGTGCTGGTCGGCGACCTCCTGCCGCGCGTTGGTGAGCGCGGTTTCCGCGCGCTTGCGCGCGTCCTCCGCCTCGTCCCGCGCGGTCTCCGCGCGCTGCCGCGCGTCGGCCACCGCGGAGTCGGCTTCCTGGCGGGTCGCCAGGGCG
The DNA here is from genome assembly GCF_059553635.1 of Candidatus Streptomyces philanthi. Taxonomy (NCBI): domain Bacteria; kingdom Bacillati; phylum Actinomycetota; class Actinomycetes; order Kitasatosporales; family Streptomycetaceae; genus Streptomyces; species Candidatus Streptomyces philanthi. Next base: position 21 of record NZ_JCANQV010000535.1, on the reverse strand, counting down.
GCGTCCCGGTCGGCCTTGACC
>NZ_JCANQV010000534.1:0-1988 GCF_059553635.1 Candidatus Streptomyces philanthi | reverse complement strand
TCTGGTCGCCGTACGCCGCCGCGGTGCCGGCACCGACCTGCCGCCCAATGCCTGAGCCCCGCACGCCCGGTGAGCTGCTGGCCCTCGACCGGCGGCATGTGTGGCACCCGTACGGGCCGATGCCCGGCCGCGACACCCCGCTGCTGGTCGATTCGGCGGCCGGGGTCCGGTTGCGGCTCGCCGAACCCGCTGAGGGGCACGGCGAGTTGGTGGACGGGATGTCGTCGTGGTGGTCGGCGGTGCACGGCTACAACCACCCGGTGCTCAACGAGGCCGCGCGCGGGCAGCTGGAGCGGATGAGCCATGTGATGTTCGGGGGGCTCACCCATGAGCCGGCCGTCCGCCTGGCCGCCCGGCTGGTCGAGATCACCCCCGATCCGCTGCGGCACGTGTTCCTCGCCGACTCCGGATCGGTGGCGGTCGAGGTCGCCGTCAAGATGTGCCTCCAGTACTGGCGCTCGGTGGGCCGGCCGCGCAAGCAGCGGCTGCTGACCTGGCGCGGCGGCTACCACGGCGACACCTGGCACCCGATGTCCGTGTGCGACCCGGAGGGCGGGATGCACGAGCTGTGGCGGGGGGTGCTGCCGCGGCAGGTGTTCGCGGACGCGCCGCCGCCCGGCTTCGACGCGGAACCGGACCCGGCGTACGCGGCCGGGCTGCGGGAGCTGATCGCCCGCCACGCCGACGAGCTGGCCGCGGTGATCGTCGAGCCCGTGGTGCAGGGCGCGGGCGGCATGGTGTTCCACTCCCCCGGCTATCTGCGGGTGCTGCGGGAGGCGTGCGACGCGCACGACGTCCTGCTGGTGTTCGACGAGATCGCGACCGGCTTCGGCCGGACCGGCACCCTCTTCGCCGCGGAGCACGCCGGCGTGGCGCCGGACGTGATGTGCCTGGGCAAGGCGCTGACCGGCGGCTATCTCACGCTCGCCGCCACGTTGTGCACCACCGCCGTGGCGGACGGCATCTCGCGCGGCGACGTGCCGGTGCTGGCGCACGGCCCCACCTTCATGGGCAACCCGCTGGCCACCGCCGTCGCGAACGCCTCCGTCGGGCTGCTGCTGTCCCAGGACTGGGCGCGGGAGATCAAACGCATCGAGGCCGGGCTGCGGGACGGACTGGCCCCGGCCCGCGACCTGCCCGGCGTGCGGGACGTACGGGTCCTCGGCGCGATCGGTGTGGTGCAGCTCGACCACCCGGTGGACATGGCGGCCGCGACGCGCGCCGCGGTCCGCGAGGGCGTGTGGCTGCGCCCGTTCCGGGACCTCGTCTACACGATGCCGCCGTATGTCACCGGCGACGAGGACCTGGCCCGGACCTGTGCCGCGGTGTGCGCCGCGGCCCGCGAGGGCTGACCTCGCCCGGCGGGGCCGTCCGGCCGCCGCCGCACCCGCCCGCCGCCGGACCCGCCGGTTCCGGCGGCGGGTGCTCCTTCCGTAAGAGACCGGCAGAACGCAGAAGGCGGTGACGGACCATGACGGTGCTGTTCGTGACGGGCACGGGCACGGAGATCGGCAAGACCGTGACGACGGCGGCCCTCGCGGCGGCGGCCCTGGGCAGGGGGCGCTCGGTGGCGGTCCTCAAACCCGCGCAGACCGGGGTCGGGCCCGACGAGCGGGGCGACGCAGCGGAGGCCGAACGGCTGGCCGGGCCCGTCACCGTCCTCGAACTGGGGCGTTTCCCCGAGCCGTTGGCCCCCTCCACGGCCGCCCGGCGGGCCGGTCTGCCGCCGGTGCGCCCGGCGGACGTCGCGGAGGCGGCCGCCAAGCTCGACGCCTCGCACGACCTGGTGCTGGTCGAGGGGGCGGGCGGGCTGCTGGTCCGCTTCGACGACGAGGGCGGCACCCTCGCCGACGCCGCGCGGCTGGCCGGGGCTCCCGTCCTGGTGGTGGCGCGCGCGGGGCTCGGCACCCTCAACGACACCGCGCTCACCGCCCTCGCGCTGCGCGCCCACGGGCTCGACTCCCCCGGTGTGGTCGTCGGCAGCTGGC
>NZ_JCANQV010000533.1:0-2002 GCF_059553635.1 Candidatus Streptomyces philanthi | reverse complement strand
TGACACGGGCGCGGACCGTGCCCGTCAGAACGTCAGGACCGTCTTGCCCTGCGCCCGTCCGCTGCGGCTGGCCGCCAGCGCGTCCGGGGCCTCCTCCAGCGGCACCTCGTGCCCCACCAGCACCGTCAGCCGGCCCGCGTCGACCTGCCCGGCCAGGATCTCCAGCAGCTGCGGGGAGGGGCGGTTGACGAAGTTGAAGCCGCGCAGATTGTGTTCGGTGAGCACGTCCGCGTCGGCCGAGCCGATGGTGGAGACCGCGGTGCCGCCGTCCCGCACGGTCCGGGTCATCTCGTCGAACTCCTCGGGGCCCCCGGTCATGTCGATCAGCACGTCGACGCCGTCCGGGTACGCCGCCAGCACCTGGTCGGCGACCGGCCCCGCCGTCTGGTCGACGGTCGCGGCCGCGCCCAGGGCCCGCATCAGCTCCGCCTTCGACGGCCGCGCGGTGGCGATGACCTCGGCGCCCCGGCCCGCGGCCAACTGGGTGGCGAAGGTGCCGACACCCCCGGTCGCGCCGACGATCAGTACCCGCTTCCCCTCGCAGATCCGGGTCTCCTCGACCAGGTTGTACGCGGACATCCCGGCCGTCGGCAGCGCCGCCGAGGTGGCATAGGTGACGGTGCGGGCGGCCGGGGCGATCGCGTGCTCGTCCGCGACCGCGACCTCGGCGTACGAGCCGCCGCCCCGCTCCGGCCGCTGGAACTGCCCGAACACCGCGTCCCCGGCCGTGAACCGCCGCACCCCGGCCCCCACCGCCAGCACCTCGCCCGCCCCGTCACTGCCCATCACCAGCGGGAACCGCGCCTTCACCGCGTCCCCGAACAGCCCGTCGGCGAGCTTCCAGTCGACCGGGTTCAGCCCGGCCGCGGCCATCCGCACCAACACCTCGCCCCGCCCGGGTTCGGGCTGCGGCAGTTCCATGAGCTGTGGCTGTTCACCGAATGCCCTGACCGCTACGGCTCTCATGTGGCGTTCCCTTCCACCCGACCGACCGGAAGCCGGTGTGGATCGTAAGCACGCGGGTGGTGCCGGGCGCGGCAGGACGGGAGGCCGTGCCCCGGAAGCAACTCGTACGGCCCCCGGCAAGACAGGCCCATGGCGCACGCGGGCGCCCGGCGTCACGGCTTCGGCAGCAGCCCCTTGGACACGAGATAGGTGTGCGCGACGTCCTCGGGCAGCCGCCGCCGGACGTCGACCTGCGCGTCGAGACGGGCGAGGTCGGCGGTGGTCAGTACGGCGGTGAGACGGTCGAGGGCGGCCCTGGCCCGGGGGCCTTGGGCGAGGCCGCGGTGGACGACGGGAACGAGGTGGTCGGCGTTCTGGAGGTTCCTGTCGTCGGCGAGGAGGACGAGGCCGAAGCGGCCGAGGGTGGCGTCGGTGCTGGTGGTGAGCAGCATCTGGTCCTCCCCGTTCTGCACGGCCTGCTTGGCGGGGACGGTGCCGACGCCCTTGGGGTCCACGGCGGTGACCCGGATGCCGTACGTCCCGCGCAGGCCCGGCGCGCAGTACGGCCGCCGTACGCACTCGTCCCCGGCCGCGAGCCGCACCGGGAGCCGTGCGCGCCCCAGGTCGCTGAGGGTGCGCAGGCGGTGCCGCGCGGCGTAGGAGGCGCTGACGGCGAAGGCGTTGCGGTCGACGGCGCGCCCCGGGGCGAGGACGTCCAGGCCGCGCGGGGCGGCGAGGCGGCGGAGCGCGGTCATGGTGCGGCCGATGTCGGGCGAGGCGACGGGAGCGGCGGACGGGCCGTGGGCCTTGGTGTTGAGCCAGTCGGCGAGGGTGGCGGCGTACTCGGGGACGACAGCGATCCGGCCGCTCTCCAGGGCCGGCTCGTACAGCTCCCGGTTGCCGACGGTGAGGACCTCGGTGCGGAACCCGGCCCGGTCGAGCAGCGCCGCGTACATCCGGGCCAGCAGCTCGCTCTCGGTGAAACCGGCCGAGCCGACCACCAGCCGGCCACCGGGGGCGGCGGTGACCGCGCCGCGGTGCTCCAGAGAGGGGCCCG
>NZ_JCANQV010000532.1:0-2019 GCF_059553635.1 Candidatus Streptomyces philanthi | reverse complement strand
TCTGCCCTGCGGGGCGTACGGCCCCGGCCCGCCGTACGGCCCCTGGGCGTACGGTCCCGGCTGGGCGTACGGCGACGGCTGCGGCACCCCGGGTCCGCCGAACTGCCCCGGAACCGGCCCGCCGGGCATCCCCGGCATCCCCGGCCCGCCGGGCGCGTACCCCTGGGGCGCGCCGGGTCCGGCGGGCTGCTGGAGGCCGGTGCGCGGGTCGACGGTGGAGCGGTAGTCGACGACGCTCTGCGTCAGCCGCATGTACGCCTCCTCCAGGGACGCCTGGTGCGGCGACAGCTCCCACAGCCGGATGTCCGCGGCATGGGCGGCGTCACTGATCCGGGGCAGCGGCAGACCGGTCACCCGCAGCGCGCCGTCCGGCTCCGGGACGGCCGTACCGCCCGCCTCACCGAGCACCACGGCCAGCTTCTCGCGCAGTTCCGGCTCGGTGTCGGGCGTGCGGACCCGGGCGAAGTCGGCGGAGTGCGCCGAGATGAAGTCCTTGACCGGCATGTCGGCGAGCAGCTGGCCGCGGCCGATGACGATGAGGTGCTCGGCGGTCAGCGCCATCTCGCTCATCAGGTGCGAGGAGACGAAGACCGTGCGGCCCTCGGCGGCCAGACCCTTCATCAGGTTGCGCACCCACAGGATGCCTTCGGGGTCGAGGCCGTTGACCGGCTCGTCGAAGAGGAGCACCTGCGGGTCGCCGAGGAGCGCCGCCGCGATGCCGAGCCGCTGGCCCATGCCGAGCGAGAAGCCGCCGGACCGCCGCTTGGCGACGTCCTGGAGGCCGACCACGCCGAGGACCTCGTCGACCCGGCGCGCCGGGATGCCGGAGAGCTGGGCGAGCGAGAGCAGGTGGTGGCGGGCGCTGCGGCCGCCGTGCACCGCCTTGGCGTCGAGCAGCGCGCCCACCTGGCGGGGCGCGTTGGGCAGCCTGCGGTACGGGTGGCCGCTGATGGTGGCGTGGCCCGAGGTCGGGGTGTCGAGGCCCAGGATCATGCGCATCGTCGTCGACTTGCCGGAACCGTTGGGCCCCAGGAAGCCGGTGACCGTGCCCGGTCGTACCTGGAACGACAGGTTGTTCACGGCCGTCTTGGCGCCGTAGCGCTTCGTCAGGCCGACTGCCTCGATCAATTCTCCGCCCCTCGCGAGATGGTCGGGGCAGAGCGCCCTCATGCCCCCGTGAGGGTTATGAGGTTATCGGGCCGTTGACGGGTTCCCGCACGGCGGTGGCAGGTCGGGCGGCCTTTGCGTCCGTCAGGCGTCCCGTCGCCGCAGCAGAACGAAGCCGCAGGCCAGCGCGACGGCCGTCCACGCGGCCATGATGCCGAGGCCGCCCCAGGGCCCGTACGGCACGTCGTCCCCCGCTCTCGGCACCACCTGCATGATCCGCTGGCCCGCCTGGTCCGGGAGGAAGCGGCCGGCCTTCCGGGTCGCGTCGACATTGCCGAGGATGTTGGAGACCAGGAAGAAGAACGGCATCAGGATGCCCAGCGACAGCAGCGGACCGCGCAGCATCACCGCCACCGCCATCGAGAACAGCGCGATCAGCGTCATGTACAGCCCGCCGCCGACCACCGCGCGCAGCACCCCGGGATCGCCCGGGTGCGCCGCCCGCGCGCCGAGCGCCGCCTGCCCCGCGAAGAACGCGGCGAAGCTGGTGACCATGCCCGTCACCAGGGCCAGCGCGCCCGCCACCGCGACCTTGCAGCCCAGGAAGGTGCCGCGCCGGGGGACCGCGGCCAGGGAGGAGCGGATGGTGCCGGTGCTGTACTCGGCGGACACCACCAGCACCCCGAACACGATCATCGCGAGCTGTCCCAGGCCCATGCCCGAGAAGCTGACACCGGTGGGGTCGAGGGCGAGCCGCTGGCGGCTCCGCGGCGACCCCATGTCGTGCCCGGCGAGCGCGGAGATCAGCACGCCCAGGGCGACGGTGACGACCACGGCACAGCCCAGGGTCCACGCCGTGGCCCGTACGGAGCGGAGCTTGGTCCACTCCGAGCGCAGCACCTGCCCGGTCAC
>NZ_JCANQV010000531.1:0-2020 GCF_059553635.1 Candidatus Streptomyces philanthi | reverse complement strand
CCGCCCCCGCCCTCGGAGGCCCCCGCCTCACCGAGCGTCCGGGCCTCCGGCCCCACCCCGGTGGCCCCCCTCGGCTCCGGGGCCCCGCAGACCTTCTCGTCCCGCACGGCGTCGCCGGGCGCCGGCCCGACGGGAGTGCTGTCGCCGGGTCCGAGCCAGAGCGCGTAGAGGTGGCGGCCGGGGCCCGCCCGTACGGCGGACTGCCGGACTGTTCCGGTACGGCCCGATCACGGGTGATCGTCCGCCTTCCGCTCACCCGTCCCGTATGCCGCGAGGGCCGCCCCGTATGCTGCGAAGGGCGGCTGCCGCGCACGCGAGCGCCGCCCCGTCCGCCACCGAACCACCCCGGACGGGCAACAACGCCCCGCACGGCCCCAGAAGCCCCACCGATCACCCCGTCCCCGGACGTGAGCAGAGGCACAGGGCCGTTATTTGCCTCCCCGGGGGCAGGGTGCGTATGGTGGTAGATCGTTTGATCCCATTTGCCCGGCGCCATAAGTAGCGCGCCGTGTGGCGCGTTCTCTCCTTGCCGTGGCTGACCGCATTGAGGCGGTCGTTCGTGAAATCACACGGAGTTTGGGCGCGTGCCGAGACTCCGGAAGGTTTCGCGTTTCGCATGTCAATTTCCACCGATCAGTCCGTCCTGCCCGCAGACGACGAGCAGACGACCCCCGCCGAGCAGACGACCCCCGAGGTGACCGAGCAGGCGCCCGCGCAGGAGGCGCCCGAGGCCGCCGAGGCGGCCGAGCCGCAGATCACCTTCGCCGACCTGGGCCTCGACGAGAAGATCGTCCGCAAGCTGGCGCAGAACGGTGTCACCACCCCGTTCCCGATCCAGGCCGCGACCATCCCGGACGCCATCGCCGGACGCGACATCCTCGGCCGCGGCCGCACCGGCTCCGGCAAGACCCTCTCCTTCGGCCTGCCGCTGCTGACCGTCCTCGCCGGCGGCCACACGGAGAAGAAGCGCCCGCGCGGCGTCGTCCTCACCCCCACCCGTGAGCTGGCGATGCAGGTCGCCGACGCCCTCCAGCCCTACGGCGACGTCCTCGGCCTGAAGATCAAGGTCGTCTGCGGCGGTACGTCCATGGGCAACCAGATCTACGCCCTGGAGCGCGGCGTCGACATCCTCGTCGCCACCCCGGGCCGGCTGCGCGACATCATCAACCGCGGCGCCTGCTCCCTCGACGACGTGCAGGTCGCGGTCCTCGACGAGGCCGACCAGATGGCCGACCTGGGCTTCCTGCCCGAGGTCACCGAACTCCTCGACCTGGTGCCGGCCGGCGGCCAGCGGATGCTGTTCTCCGCCACCATGGAGAACGAGATCGGCACCCTGGTCAAGCGCTACCTGAGCAACCCGGTCAGCCACGAGGTCGACAGCGCCCAGGGCAACGTCACGACCATGACCCACCACGTCCTCGTCGTGAAGCCGAAGGACAAGGCGCCGGTCACCGCCGCCATCGCCGCCCGCAAGGGCCGCACCATCATCTTCGTCCGCACCCAGCTGGGCGCCGACCGCGTCGCCGAGCAGCTGCGCGACGCCGGCGTGAAGGCCGACGCGCTGCACGGCGGCATGACGCAGGGCGCCCGTACCCGCACCCTGGCCGACTTCAAGGACGGCTACGTCAACTGCCTGGTCGCCACCGATGTCGCCGCGCGCGGTATCCACGTCGACGGCATCGACCTGGTCCTCAACGTCGACCCGGCCGGTGACCACAAGGACTACCTGCACCGTTCCGGCCGTACGGCCCGCGCCGGCCGCTCCGGCACGGTCGTCTCCCTCTCCCTGCCGCACCAGCGCCGGCAGATCTTCCGGCTGATGGAGGACGCGGGCGTGGACGCCTCGCGCCACATCGTCGGCGGCGCCGGCGCGTTCGACGAGGACGTCGCCCGGATCACCGGCGCCCGGTCGCTGACCGAGGTCCAGGCCGAGTCCGCCGCCAACTCCGCCAAGCAGGCCGAGCGCGAGGTCGCCGAGCTGACCCGCGAGCTGGAGCGCCTCCAGCGCCGCGCCGCCGAG
>NZ_JCANQV010000530.1:0-2068 GCF_059553635.1 Candidatus Streptomyces philanthi | reverse complement strand
GGGCCGCCCCGACCGCCCGTCACCTCCGGTGCGGGCAGGGCCCGGTGCCGTGGCGGGCGACGGATGGCCCGGAGTTCCGGACTCCCGCTACCAATGTTCTAACTTTCGCGGAACAAATTGGCATAAGCCACCAACCCGGAACCCGCCGCGCCGGTCCAATCGTTCAGGACGGGAACGCACGGCGCCGTCAGGAGGGAGCGGGCGGAGCGCGGCCGCGGTGAGCGGCGGGCCGCGGGAGGGTCACGACGACCGGGACACCGGAGGACACCGGGACGGATGCACATCTCATTCCTGCTTCACAGCGCCCACGGCACCGGCGACACGGTCCGCACGACGTTCACGCTCGCCGCGGCCCTCGCCGAGCGGCACGACGTCGAGATCGTCTCGGTGTTCCGCCACCGCGACACCCCCGTCCCCGACGCGGACCCCCGGCTGCGGCTGCGGTATCTCGTCGACCTCCGCCAGGACGGCGCCGACCCGGCGCGCCACCGGCCCGCACGGCTCCTCGCCACCCCCGAAGGCCGCGGGTACAGCGAGCTGACGGACCGGCGGATCGCCCGCCATCTGCGCCGCACCGAGGCCGATGTGGTGGTCGGCACCGGCCCCGGCCTCAACGCGCACATCGCCCGGCAAACCCGCCGCGGCCCGCTCCGCGTCGGCCGGGAGCCCCTGGACCTCGACGCGCACGGCCGCGCCCTGCGCCGGGCCCTGCGCGGCGCCTATCCCCGCCTCGACGCGCTCCTCACCCGTACCGAGGCCGACGCCGAGGCCCACCGCCGGGGCCTGCGGCTGCCCGGCGTCCGCGTCGAGGCCGTCCCCCTCCCCGTGCCCGCCCCGGGACTGCCGCCCGCCGACGGCAGCGGGAAGTGGGTCGTCGCCGCCGGGCCGCTCACCCGCGACAGGCGCCACGACGTACTGGTCCGCGCGTTCGCCGAGGTCGCCGCCCGGCGGCCGGACTGGCGGCTGCGGATCTACGGGAGCGGCCCCGAGAAGCCCCGGCTGCGCGCCCTGGTCACCGAACTCGGGCTGTACAACCACGTCTTCCTGATGGGGCCGGCCAGTCCCCTGGGGCCCGAGTGGGCCAAGGGGTCCCTCGCCGCGGCCTCCGCCTGCCGGGAGACGTCCGGCACGGCCCTGGTGGAGGCGATGCGCTGCGGTCTGCCGGTGGTCGCCACCGACTGCCCGCACGGCCCCGGCGAGATCGTCGGGCACGGCACGGACGGCCTGCTGGTCCCCGTCGGCGACGCGCGGGCGCTCGCCGGTTCCCTGCTGGAACTGATCGGCGACGACGCGGCCCGGCGGCGCATGGGGCGCGCCGCGCTGCGGGCCTCCGCGCGGTTCGACCCGGCCCGTGCCGCCGAGCGCCACGAGGCGCTCTTCGGCGAACTGCTCGCCCGCGGCAGCCGCCTGCACGAGACCCTGCATCGCACCCGAGGAGCACTGTTGAGCGGCGCCTACGCCACCAAGGACGCGGTCACGGACACCCTGAGAGGGGTGCGCACGGCATGAGCACCTCGACGCGGCCGCCCGCGACCGGGCCCGGGGCCGGCGACCCCGGCGTGGACGGCACCGACGCCCAGGAACGGGCACCGGGCGGGCACCTGACCGGTGACCGCGACGGGGACGGCGCGCCCGACGGACCGCGGGCCGACTGCATCGCCGACTCCGCCGGCGGCCTCACCTTCGACCTGGACGCCCCACGGGGCGCCCACCACGCCTGGAGCGCGGCCCTGGTGCTGCGGCTGCGGGGCGGCCACAGCGACGACCACGTGGTGCGGCTGCCGCTCGGGCCGAACGGCGCGGGCCGGCTGCGCGCCGTCCTGCCCAGCACCGTCGCCCTCGCCGAGGGCCGCTGGCACGTCTACGCGGACCTCGGCGACGGGCGCACCCCGCGCCGCCTGCGGCCCGGCCTGAACGATCTGCGCTCCCTCGTCGACCGCCGCCCCCTGGCGGGCATCGGCCGCCTCGGTGTGCGCATCCCCTACGCCACCGCCCTCGGCAACCTCGCGCTGCGCAGCTGGCTGCGCGGTCCGCACGCGGAGGCCGGCGACATCCTGGTGACGCCCGG
>NZ_JCANQV010000529.1:0-2085 GCF_059553635.1 Candidatus Streptomyces philanthi | reverse complement strand
GCGACACCCCCCACACCGTGCGCACCGCGAGGGGCGACGTCGAGGTGCCCGGCACGCCCCGGCGTGTCGTCGTCCTCGACAGCGCCGAACTGGACTCCGCCCTCACCCTCGGCGTCACCCCCGTCGGCGCCACCCGCGCCGACACCGCCACCGGCTTCCCCGACTACCTGCCCAAGGAACGCCTCACCGGCATCAAGGACGTCGGCAAGATCGGCTCCCCCGACCTGGAGGCCGTCGCCGCCCTCAAGCCCGACCTGATCCTCACCAACGAGGTCCGCGACGGACGGCGCTACGGCGCCCTCAAGAAGATCGCACCGACGGTGATGACCGAGACCACCGGCTACCCCTGGAAGCAGAACTTCGCCGTCCACGCCGACGCCCTCGGAAAGATCCCCGAGGCCAAGAAGGTCGTCGCCGCCTACAAGGAGCACGCCCGGCGCGTCACCGCCTCACTCGGCGGCCCCCAGAAGGCGAAGGCCCTGCGCACCAACGTCGTCCGCTTCATCGAGGGCGCCGACACCCGCGTCTACGGCTGCCGCAGCTACATCGGCACCGTCCTCGCCGACATCGGCACCGGCCCCACCGCCGTCGTCAACGGCGCCAAGGACGGCCTGATGACCGAACTGAGCGCCGAGGAGATCAACAGGGCCGACGCCAACGCCGTCTTCTACGCCAGCTACGGCGCCCCCGAGAAGTCCAAGGAGGCCCAGATCACCAGCGGCGCCCTGTGGAAGAACCTCCGCGCCGTCAAGGACGGCCGCTCCTTCCGCGTCGACGACCAACTCTGGATCCAGGGCATCGGCTACACGGCGGCCGACAAGATCTTGGACGAGGTGCAGCAGCGGTTGGTGAAGAAGCGGTGAGTCGGTGAGGAAGCAGTGAGACGGCACCGGGGCGGCGTGGGTACGCCGCCCAAGGGCGCAACGCCGTAGGGCCGCCCCGCCCCCGGGACGTCCTGAGCCCGTCACCCCCTGAGCGGACGGGCCGTCACCTCGGTCCGAACGCCCCCTCAGCGCACCCAGCGCCTCATCCGCCACGCCAGGTACGCGGCGGAGGCGACGGCCGCGATGCGGATGAGGCCCGGGAGTCCGCCGGTGAGTTCCGTGGCGAGGTGGCCGGGGGCGACGGGGGTGCCCCAGCGTCCGTCGGCCCGTCCCCACAGCCACACCAGGAATCCTCCGGCGGCGATGCCCGGGACACCCAGTACCGCGAACTTCACCTCCGTACGGGTCAGCCGGCGCGACGCGTACGCCAGGGCCCAGCCGCCGGCCAGCGCCAGCCAGGAGCCCGCGACCGCACCGGCGACCAGCAGCACCACGGCCAGCGTCACCGCCGGGCTGAGCTGCCGCCACACCGGCCGCGGGGCCTCCTCGACCACCTCGTCGTCCGCCACCGGCTCGGGCTCCGGCACGCCGCGCCGACGCTCCAGGGTGCCGCGCAGCAGGCCCGGCAGCGCCCGGACGCCACGCGGCCCCTCGGCCGCCGCCGGCTCGGCGCCCTTCTCGGCCTCGACCTTCTCCGCCGGATCGTCCTTCCCCGGGTGCTTCCACATCTCGGGGATCTCGATCCCGCCGACGAACCCGGGCACCTCCTCGCCCGGCCCGAACGGCGACAACTCCGTCCGCCCCCAGCCCGGACCGTCCTGGCCGTCACCCAGTTCCTCGGGACCCGCCAGATGGGGCGGCGCCGCGGAGGTGTCGGGCAGCGCGGACACGGGCCCCTCGCCCGCCCCCGACCCGTTCTTCTTGAGGAAGTCGGGCTTGAGGAAGTCCGGCTTGAAGGGCTTCTTCAGGAGGTCGGTCTTCTTGAGGAAGCCGGGGCGGGGGGCGGACGCGGGCTCCGGGTCAGGATCGGGGCGTACGGGGCCACCGTCCGCCCCGGCCGGTCCTTCGCCGTCCCGGGGGCCGGGGACCTTGCCGATCAGCTCGTCGATCAGCCGGCCACCGGGCTCCTCGTCCTCGGGCGCACCGGCCTGCGGCGGTACGGCGGGGGCGGCAGGCCCGGCGGGAACGGCGGGCCCGGCGGGCATGCCGGGTGAGGCAGACGGGCCGGACGCGGCGGACGGGCCGGGCCCGGCTGGCGAGG
>NZ_JCANQV010000528.1:0-2123 GCF_059553635.1 Candidatus Streptomyces philanthi | reverse complement strand
GCCAGCAGGCCGACGGCGGCACAGCACAGCGCGCCGCCCGCCCAGACCGCCGTCCGCACCCCGGTGAGCGACGCCATCCCGCCCACGCGCAGCTGGCCGAGCTGCGGGCCCGCCGCGTACGACAGCATCTCGATGCCGGCGAGCCGGCCGCGGAGCTCGTCGGGGATGGTCTGGTTCCACAGCGCCGAGCGGAAGATCCCGCTGATCATGTCGAAGGAGCCGGCGAGCGTCAGGAACAGCAGCACCACCCAGACGTTCGCCGCCCGCCCGGCGGCCGCCACCGCCAGCCCCCAGCCCGCGGCGGCCAGCACGACGGCCAGGCCGTGCCGGTGCACCCGCGACGTCCAGCCGCTGGTCAGGCTCACCAGGAGGGAGCCGGCGGGCAGCGCCGCGTACATCAGGCCCAGCGCCCACGGCGCGCGCAGTTCGTCGGCCAGGAACGGGAAGACCGCCAGCGGGAAGGCGAACAGCATCGCCGTGAGGTCCACGGCGTACGTCCCCAGCAGCTCCTTGCGGCTCCAGGCGTAGCGCGCGCCCTCGCCGATCGCGCGCAGCGACGGCCGGGCGGCGTCCCGCGCGGCGGGGGAGGGCGCCAGCCGCACGGTGAGCAGCACCGAAGCGGCGTAGGTGACGGCGTCGATCGCGTACGCCCAGCGGAACCCGGCCCCGGCCAGCAGAGCACCGGCCAGCGCGGGCCCGGCGATGGCGCCCGCCTGGCGGCGCAGCGAGGTGAGCGCGGCGGCCGCGGCGAGCTGGTCGTGCGGGACGATACGGGGCACGATCGCGTCCAGGGCCGGGCGCTGGAGACCGCTCAGCGCGCTGGACACGGCGGCCGCGACGTACAGCGGCCACACCGGCGGACGCGGCAGCATCGCGTTGACCAGCAGCAGGGCGGACAGCAGCCCCAGCGCGGCCTCGGTCCACAGGATCAGCCGGCGGCGGTCCAGGAAATCGGCGAGCGCGCCGCCGTAGAGGCCGAAGACGACCAGCGGGACCAGCTCTACGGCGCCCAGCGCCCCCACCGCGAACGCGGACCCGGTCAGCTCCTTGACCTGGAGCGGCAGCGCGACGAACGTCAGGAAACTGCCGAAGACCGTGATGGCGCCCGCCCACCACAGCCGCCGGAAGTCGGGCGAGGAGCGCCAGGGCGACAGGTCCGGCAGCAGGGCGGCCGGGCGGCGCCGGGGGACTTCGGAGGTCACGGGCGACCATCGTGCGGACGGACACCGCGCGGCGCAAAGGGTTTTCGGGCGCGCGTCAGCTGCCGTCGGCGCCCTCCGGGGTCCTTCCCGGGGCCCGCGCGCCGGGCTCCCGCGGTGGCGGGGCCAGATGGTCGCGGGCGCTGTCCGGGTCGAGGAGGCGGTGCAGACGGCCCGGGACGTCGAGGCCGATCAGGAGGACGACCAGGACGGTCCCGGCGAACGTGAGGACGGCGAGCGCGCCGCCCAGCGACCTGCCCTCGGCGAGACGGGCGCCCAGGACGGGGGCCACCGCGCCGCCGAGCGCCCCCACGTTGTAGGTGAAGCCCAGGCCCGCGCCCCGGCTCGCGGTGGGGAAGTGCCCGCCGATGTACCGCGGCAGCAGCCCGGAGACGCCCAGGCTCAGCGCCTGGAGGACGAACAGCAGCACACCGAGCACCACCAGGTGGTCCCCGGCGGCGAACACCGGCGGGACGAAGAGGAGCGACGCCAGCAGCATCAGCGCGTACGCCCGCCGGGTACCGAGCAGGTCCCCGGCGAAACCGGACAGGCAACTGCCCGCCATCGTCCCGAACCCCGCGAAGTACAGGACGCCGGTGACCTCGGCGGGGGAGTAACGCAGCTCCGTCTTCAGATACGTCGGCAGCAGCGCCTGGACGGGCCAGCTGTAGAGGAACGCCGCGAAGACCGTGGCGATCAGCGACAGGTACAGCACCCAGCCGCGCCGCCCCCCGAGCTGCGCGGCCAGCGCCGCCAGCGCCAGCGCCCCGGCCACCGCCAGCACCGGCACCGCCCCCGCGCCCACCGGGGTGAACACCCCGTACAGCGCGCCCGCCGCCACCACCGTGAGCAGGGCGTTCCCGGCCGCCCGCACCGGCGTCGCGTACAGCGGGCGCAGCGGCCCCGGCGCGCCCCGCCGGGCGG
>NZ_JCANQV010000527.1:0-2171 GCF_059553635.1 Candidatus Streptomyces philanthi | reverse complement strand
GGCGGCGTACGCGCCGGGAGCGGCGCCGGGCCGTCACCCGCGCGCCGAGGACCAGGCCCGCCAAGCCCCCTACCCCTGCTTCCGCCCCTTCTTCGCCCGCGACTTCCGCCCCGCCGGGTTCCTCGTACGGGCCGCGCGGCGGCGTTCGTGGCGTGCGACGGCGGCCTCGTACTCGGTGCGGCGCAGTTTCTCGCCGGGGGCCTCGGTCAGGCTGCGGACGAAGTAGGCGAGCAGGGAGCCGATGAAGCCGATGAGCATCAGGCCCTGCGCTGAGGAATCGGCGCCGGACGGGCGGCGGACGAACCCCTCCCAGGTGCGGCGGAAGGCGAGCGCGCTGCAGATGCCGAACCCGCCGACGACCAGGACGCCGACGAACGAGCCGACGTCGGCGATCATCAGCCCCTCGAAGCCGAAGCGCAGCACCAGGGCGCCGGCCGCGGCGAACAGCAGTGATCCGGCGGCGACACCCGCGCGGCGCAGCCCGTACCCGCCGTCGTGGTGGACCCAGGTGGTGCCGAAGAAGCGGATCTCCTCCGGTTCGGGCCCGCCGCGCTCCGGCGGACCGGGCGTCGTCTGCGCATCGCTCATGCCGCCGATTATCCCCGGCCGGGTGCCGCGGCGGCCCGGCCGGGTGCGGCGGTGGTGCGGGGCTCAGCCCGAGCAGCTCGCTGCGACCATCCCGTTGCTCCCCGTCTTCACATAGGTGTCGGAGATGTACTCGCCGGGAGCGATGTTGTCCCAGATGTCGGAGGTGCCGTAGGGGCCGGTGACGCGCTGGCCGCGGCGCTGGCAGCGGATCCGGACGCGGGCGTCGTACGGGAGCTGCCGGACGACGGCCGTGTTGGTGCCCGGCCCCTTGCGGACGTTCACCCGGTAGCCGGGCGCGACGGGGTACGTCGGGCTCCCGGCGGCCAGGGCCTGTACGGCTCCGGCGGCCGCTTCCGTGGCGGCGCTCTCCTGCGCGGTCATGTGTGCACTCCCCCGTGATCGGCGCCGTGCGGGCGCCCGCTGATGGTTCGTCGGTGCGGGTGGCGGCGGTCCGGAACGGAGTGCGGGCCTCCGTAACGACGCGTCGTGCCCCCGCCCGTGCACGCTAGCAAGCCACGGCCGTCCCGTACGTACCATCATCGGGGCCCCGCGCGTCGTTCGGCGCGGGACGCCGGGTACGTCGGTTACGGGGGAAGGCACGGGATGGAACGGGAGCATGGCGATGCCGCCGCGGCGTGACACCGGGGGCGGCACGGAAGCGGAGGCTCCGGAGTACGCCGGGCGGTACCGGTTGGAGGAGCGCCTGGGGGCGGGCGGTATGGGTGTGGTGCACCTGGCGCGTTCGTCGTCCGGGCTGCTGCTCGCGGTCAAGGTGATCCACGCCGAGTACGCGCAGGACGCCGAGTTCCGGGGGCGGTTCAGGCAGGAGGTGGCGGCCGCCCGGCGGGTGAGCGGCGCCTTCACCGCGCCCGTCGTGGACGCCGACCCGGACGCGGAACGCCCCTGGATGGCGACCCTCCACATCCCCGGCCCCACCCTCTCCGACCATGTGAAGCGGAACGGGCCGATGGCGCCGGACGAGGTGCGCCGCCTCGCGGCGGGGCTGGCGGAGGCGCTGCGCGACATCCACCGGGCCGGGGTGGTGCACCGTGATCTCAAGCCGGGGAACGTGCTGCTGGCCGCCGACGGGCCGAAGGTCATCGACTTCGGTATCTCGCGTCCTTCGGACAGCGAGATGCGCACCGAGACGGGGAAGCTGATCGGGACGCCGCCGTTCATGGCGCCCGAGCAGTTCCAGCGGCCGCGGGAGGTCGGCCCGGAGGCGGATGTCTTCGCGCTGGGGTCGGTCCTGGTGCACGCCGCCACCGGGCGCGGCCCGTTCGACTCCGACAGCCCCTATCTCGTCGCGTACCAGGTGGTGCACGACGAGGCGGATCTGGCGGGCGTCCCGGACGAGCTGGTGCCGCTGATCGGCCGCTGCCTGGCGAAGGAACCGGCGGACCGGCCGACGCCGGAGGCGCTGATGGACCTGCTGCGGACGGGTCCGGACGGCGCGGGCGCGCGGGTGCCGGGCGTGGCGCGGAGCGTCGTCCCGGAGGGTACGGACGGGATGGTGCCGTCCGCGGCCCGGCCCGGGGAGCGGCTCGTGGTGACGGACCGCCGGCGGCCGTCCGCCGCCGAGG
>NZ_JCANQV010000526.1:0-2186 GCF_059553635.1 Candidatus Streptomyces philanthi | reverse complement strand
TGGAGGACGGACTGGGCGGTGGGCAGCCGGTTGGCCGCCTGGCGCCAGACGAGCGACCGGTCTCCGTCGAGCACCTCGGAGGTGATCTCCTCGCCGCGCACGGCGGGCAGGCAGTGCAGGACGACGGCCTCCCGGCCGGCGTGCGCGAGGAGGCCGTCGTCCACCCGGTGGGCGGCGAACGTCCGTGCCCGTTCGTCCCGTTCGCCGGGCCGGTCCATGGGGACCCACACCTCGGCGTAGATCACCTGGGCGTCGCGGACCGCCTCCACCGGTTCGGTGACGAGGGCGACGGAGCCGCCGGTCCGCGCCATCGTGCGGCGGGCGTCGGCGAGCACCTGCTCCTCGGTCTCGTGGCCGGGCGGGGACGCGATGACCAGCCGCATGCCGGTGCCCGCGCAGGCTTCGAGGAAGGAGACGCAGGTGTTGCTGCGGCCGTCGCCGATGAACGCGGCGGTCAGTCCGGCGAGGCTGCCGAAGTGCTCGCGCAGGGTGAGCAGATCGGCCAGCGACTGGCACGGGTGGTGGGTGTTGGAGAGCGCGTTGACGACCGGTACCGACGAGGCCCCGGCCAGTTCCTCGACCGTGCTGTGGGCGAAGGTGCGCAGGGTGAGGGCGTCGAGGTAGGAGGAGAGGACCCGCGCGGTGTCGGCCAGGGTCTCGCCGTGGCCGAGCTGCATCGCGCCGCGGTCGAGGGTGAGGGCCGTCATGCCGAGGCGGTGGGCGGCGACGGCGAGGGAGGCGCGGGTCCTGGTCGAGGGTTTCTCGAAGATGCACCCGATGGCGGCGCCCTCCAGGCTGCGCCGCCATCCCAGGGGCTCCCGTTTCATCTGTGCCGCGAGGTCGAGGAGCCGGGTCAGGCCCACCGGGTCGAGGTCGCCCACGCGCAGCAGGTCGCGCGGGATCTTTCCGTTGGCGGCCGGTGCGGCCCCCGTCGTCAGGTGCGGGTTCGTCATGACCGGTCCTTAGGGTCGGCGCTGCGGGTCGGTGCGGCCAGCCTTGCGCACGGCCGGGGCGGTGGCACGCAGGGCAACACGGACGGGTGAAGCGCTGGGGCAGGGCCGTGACCCGCGCCGGGGAACGGGGGACGGCGGGGTGCCGTGGGCCGGGAGGGACGGGGCGGAGGGGCCGTACGGGGTACCGGTCCGTGCCGTCCGGGACCGCTCCCCGGGCGCGGCGGCGCCATGTCCGATTTCCGCCAGCCGGACCGTCGCGGCCCGCCCATACTGGGGCGTATGACGACCGAGGACAGCCGGTACGAGGCGGTGTGCAGCAGGGACGCCCGGTTCGACGGGGTCTTCTTCTTCGCCGTCGCCACGACCGGCATCTACTGCCGGCCGAGCTGCCCGGCCCTGACGCCCAAGCGCCGCAATGTGGCGTTCTTCCCGACCGCGGCCGCCGCCCAGGGCGCCGGGTACCGCGCCTGCCGCCGCTGCCGGCCCGACGCGGTGCCGGGCTCCGCCGAGTGGAACGTCCGCGCCGATGTCGTCGGCCGCGCGATGCGGCTGATCGGTGACGGGGTCGTCGACCGCGAGGGCGTCGCGGGCCTGGCAGCCCGGCTGGGCTACAGCGCCCGCCAGGTGCAGCGGCAGCTCAACGCCGA
The DNA here is from genome assembly GCF_059553635.1 of Candidatus Streptomyces philanthi. NCBI lineage: Bacteria > Bacillati > Actinomycetota > Actinomycetes > Kitasatosporales > Streptomycetaceae > Streptomyces > Candidatus Streptomyces philanthi. Next base: position 586 of record NZ_JCANQV010000526.1, on the reverse strand, counting down.
ACTGGGCGCGGGCCCCCTCGCCCTCGCCAGGGCCCAGCGCGGGCACACCGCGCGCGTCCTGCTGCGGACCACCGCCATGCGGGCGGCCGATGTGGCGTTCGCCGCGGGATTCGCGAGCGTACGGCAGTTCAACGACACGATGAAGGAGATCTACGCGGCCACCCCGGGCGAGCTGCGGGCCGCCGGCCCCGGGCGCGCCCCGGCCGTCACGGGCACCCCGGGGACGGGGGTGCCGCTGCGGCTCGCCCACCGGGGCCCGTACGCCCGTGCCGAGATCTTCGACTTCCTGGGCCCGCGCGCCCTCGCCGGTGTCGAGGAGGTCACCGGCGTCCGCGGGGAGCGTGTCTACCGCCGCACGCTGCGGCTGCCGTACGGGCCGGGCGTCGCCGAGGTCCACGAGGCGCGGCGGGGCGAGGGCTGGCTGGAGTGCCGGCTGCACCTGGCCGATCTGCGGGACCTGACCACCGCCATCCAGCGCGTCCGCCGCCTGTTCGACCTGGACGCCGATCCGTACGCGGTCGGCGAGCGCCTCTCCGCCGACCCGGCGCTGGCCCCGCTGGTGGCGCTGCGGCCCGGACTGCGCGCC
>NZ_JCANQV010000525.1:0-2187 GCF_059553635.1 Candidatus Streptomyces philanthi | reverse complement strand
TCCCGCCGTCGGGCGCGGGCTGGCCGTAGCCGCTCAGCCGGCCGGCGGCCTCGTCGAGCTGTCCGGGCGAGAGCAGGGCGGGGGTGCGGCCGGGGACGGAGGCGGACAGGAGCCAGACGCGGCACATCCACTCCAGCTGGGCGGTGCGGTCCAGGGCCTCGTCGAGGCTGTGGCCGTGGACGATCGTGCCGTGGTTGCGCAGCAGGCAGCCGGTGCGGTCGCGCAGGGCGGTGAGCATGTGCGCGGCCAGTTCGTCGCTGCCGTAGACGGCGTAGGGGGCGACGCGGACGGGGCCGCCGAGGGCGGCGGCCATGTAGTGGATCAGCGGGAGTTCGGTGACGAGGGCGGAGACGGCGGTGGCGTGCGGGGCGTGGGTGTGCACGACGGCCGTGGCGTCGGTGGTGCGGTACACGGCGAGGTGCATGGGGAGTTCGCTGGTGGGCCGCAGGGTGCCGTGGACCTGGCGGCCGTCGGGATCGACGGCGGTGAGGTCGCCGGGGCCGAGCCGGTCGTAGGGGACGCCGCTGGGGGTGACGAGGACCACGTCGCCGACGCGTACCGAGACATTGCCCGAGGTGCCGACGACCAGTCCGTCGGCGACGGTGCGGCGGGCGGTGGCGACGAGGTCGGCCCAGGCGCGGGCGAGCGGTTCCGGCTGAGCGTGCACGGTGGTCCTCCGGGGCGGGCGGTGGCGGGCGGTCCGACGCCGGACGTCACCGTACGGGCCCGGACGCAGGGTGCGTACGGAAACCTACGCCGGATGGTGCCAGGGTGGCCACGGATTCACCTCCTTGTGAACACTGCGGCGGTGTCATCACGCAGCCCGTTCGTGTTCACCTTCCGTTCATCCGTCCTTCGTACGGTCCCCGCGTCACTGACCTGCGAACAGATTGCCTGGGTGCATGGAACACATCACGCTTCTCATCGGGATCGTGATCGTCACGGCCTTGGTGTTCGACTTCACGAACGGCTTCCACGACACGGCCAACGCGATGGCCACCACCATCTCCACCGGGGCACTGCAACCGAAGACCGCGGTCGCGATGTCGGCGGTGCTGAACCTCGGCGGCGCCTTCCTCTCCGTGGAGGTCGCCAAGACCATCTCCGGCGGCATCATCGACGAGAGCGCGGGCCTCAGACCAGAAGTGATCTTCGCCGGGCTGGTCGGCGCGATCGTGTGGAACCTGGTCACCTGGCTCGCCGGTCTCCCCTCCAGCTCCTCGCACGCCCTGTTCGGCGGACTGATCGGCGCGACCCTGGTCTCCGTCGGCCCCGACGGGGTGCACGGCGGGGCCGTCGTCATGAAGGTCCTCGTGCCGGCCGTGGCCGCCCCGATCGTGGCGGGCATCGCGTCGATGGCCGCGACCCGGCTGACGTACCGCCTCGCCCGCAACCGCGACGAGGCCGACACCGCCAAGGGCTACCGCGCCGGCCAGATCGCCTCGGCCGCGCTCGTCTCCCTCGCCCACGGCACCAACGACGCGCAGAAGACCATGGGCGTCATCACCCTGGCGCTGATCACCGGCGGCGCCCTCGCCCCGCACTCCGACCCGCCGATGTGGGTCATCGCCTCCGCCGGTGCCGCCATCGCGCTCGGCACGTACCTGGGCGGCTGGCGGATCATCCGCACGATGGGCAAGGGCATCACCGACATCCAGCCGCCGCAGGGCTTCGCCGCCCAGACCGGCGCCGCCGCCACCATCCTGGCCTCCTCCCACCTCGGCTTCGCGCTCTCCACCACCCAGGTCTGCTCCGGTTCCGTGATGGGCTCCGGCCTCGGCCGCAAGGGCGGCGTGGTGCGCTGGTCGACGGCGGGCCGCATGGCGATCGCCTGGTGCCTGACGCTGCCGGCCGCCGGCCTCGTTTCGGCGGGCGCGGCCCTCCTGGCCGACCAGGGCGATGCCGGTGTCGCGGCCGTCGCCGTCCTCGCGCTCGGCGTGTGCGGGGCGATCTGGGCGGCGTCCCGGCGCAAGCCGGTCGACCACACCAACGTCAACGACGTCCCGGCCACCGGCGACGTGCCCGCCGCCGCGGCCCCGGAGCCGGCCGGCGTGATCACCACCGCCCTGCGGACCGTCGCTCCTCCCCCGGCCCCCTCCGCCCCCGTGGCGGAGCCCGCCGCGGAGCCGGAGCTGCCCGCCGTCCCGGCGCAGCGCGCCCCGACCGCCACCACCCCGGCCGCGGGCT
>NZ_JCANQV010000524.1:0-2193 GCF_059553635.1 Candidatus Streptomyces philanthi | reverse complement strand
TGTGCGCGCATCGGTGTTCCCCGGGTCGGTGGCACGTCCGGCGAGCATGGCACTCCCCCGCCCCGTGGACGAGAGCGGAACGGGCAGCCGCGAGGAACGCGGGGGCAGCCCCCGCCCGTACCGGGCCCGCGTCCTTCCCCTCCGCCCGGGGGCCTCCGGGCCGCTACCGTGTCCACGGTGCATCCGGTGGCGGATGCGGACGAGGGGAACTCGGGTGAACGCGCGACGTGTGGGGAAGATCCTCGTGGGCACGGTCCTCGGAGCGGTTCCGGGCCTGCTCTTCGCGGGGTGGGGGCTGTACCAGATACTCTCCGGCCCGAGCTGCGCCTGGCACGCGATGGAGGACGGCGACGTGTGCCTCAAGGGCAGCCAGCGGTACAGCTACTCCCAGTCGGAGACGGACAGCAAGGCCGGCGGTGCCATCTTCCTGGGCGTGGGCGGCATCCTCCTCGCCGTGGGCGGCTGGTTCGGCGCGGCCACGGCGAAGCAGAAGTTCGACGACGCCCAGAGGCTCAGGAACCGCCGTCCCCGCCCGACCGGCCGCTGACGTCGCGGGCCGTGGCCCCGCGCGCCTCCAGGTTCCAGGTGATGACCCGCCGGGGGTGTACGCGGACGATGTCCCGGCTGAAACGGTCGGGCGCGACGGGCGGCGGGTCGACGGCCAGGACCTCGGCCCTGCCCCTGATCTCGACACCGCGCCCCCACCCGCCCGCGACCGGGTCATCGGCGGGGGCCAGGTCGTCGACCACAACGGAGACATCCGGACGGGCCTGCGCGTTGCGGTACTTCTGGCTGCGGGCCATGGCGGGCCCGCCGATGTCAAGGGTGCCGTCGGCGTTGAGGCGGAAGCCCACCGGACGGACCTGCGGACACCCGTCGGGTCCGATGGTGGCGAGCCGGGCCAGTGGCCGGGAGACGAGATACGCGCGTTCCCTCTCGGTGAAAACCATGCGGCCGACACTAGGACCTCAAGCGCGGTTGAGGTCAAGCCCGCCTCAGCCTCCGGCCTCGGGGTCCTCCAGCGTCTCCGCGTCGATGGCCGGACCCTGGCCCTCGGGCAGTGGCGGTTTCTGCTCCGCGCCGTCCAGTTGCTGCTCCGTGCGGAGGGACTTGACGCGGCCCATCATCCTGGCCACGGCCGACATCGACAGGTGCTGCCGGACGGTCCGGAAGTGCGCGTCCCCAGGGCGTAGGTCACCGACCGACCAGGTGGGGAGCCCGGCCTCCCGCAGGCGGCCGGCGAGCGCGCGGCCGTAGACGGCGTCGGCGGGGGCGTAGCAGAGGACGACGGCGGGTTCACCGGGCGGGGTGAGCGGCCGGGGCGGGGCGGGCAGTGCCGCCGCGAGGCTGTCCGCGTGCCCGGCGGTGGTGGTGTCCGGGGTGCGGCCGAGGATGACGGCGGCGAGTTCGGCGACCTTGGCGTCGTACTCCTGGGGTCCGGTGTCGCGGACGTCGCGCCAGGTGCGGTTCGCGGCGAACGGCGGGAGGGTGACGTCGCCGAGGAGTACCGGGATGAAGCGCAGGTCCCGGCGGGCTCCGGCGGTGGCGAGGGCGGCGTACTCCTCGTGGGCGCGCGGTGAGGCGACCGGGGCCGGGCTGATGAGGACGAGGGCGTTGGCGGTGTCCCGGATCTCCGCCTCCAGGCGGTGCACGATCACGTCCCCCGGCAGCAGATGCCACTCGTCGAGGAAGACCCGGACCCCGTGGGCGGTGAGGCGGGACGCCAACTCCGCCGCCCAGGAGGCGTCCTCGGGTGCGTGCGAGAGGTACACATCGCTCATCGGCGGCCTCCGTAGCAGCGCTGTGGGGGCAAGGACGTCACCGCGCGGCCCCGTGGTTCCCCGCCGGGCGGACGGCGCGCACCAGGGCGGCGATCTGCTCGTCGAACCGCTCGGTGCCGGGGGTGCGCAGATCGAGCGGCCGGCGGATCCGGGCGAACGGCGGGAGCCGCACCTCCTCCGTCAGGACGGGGACGAACCGCCGCCCGCCGGAGTGGGCGCGCTGGAGCAGTGCCGCGTACTCGTCGCGGATCGCCGGATCGGCCATGGTGGCGCGGCTGAACAGCAGGACGCCGTTGGCCGACGCGAGCAACGCCCGTTCCTTCTCCAGGGAGGCGACCAGGCCGGGGCCGATCCACGCGTCGAGGAAGACCTCAGGGCCGGCGTCCCGCAGCCGGTCGGCCAGCCGCCGGGC
>NZ_JCANQV010000523.1:0-2212 GCF_059553635.1 Candidatus Streptomyces philanthi | reverse complement strand
CAGGGGTGCGGCGGCGACCGGGCCGTCACCTCGGCGCACGGCGCGGTCGGCCCCGTGGTGATCGAGGTCCGCTACAGCGCGGCCTGCCGGGCCGCCTGGGCGCGCATCGGCGGTGCCGCCCCCGGTGGCGAGGTCACCGTCACGGCGGACGGACACACCGCGAAGGCCACCGTCGGCCGCAGCGGCACCGCCTACACCCCCATGGTCACCGTCCCGGGCTCCCCGTCCGCGGCCGCCGCCTGCGTCACCACGGCCTCCGGCACCACCGGCTGCACCCGGCCGGGGGAGGGTGACGGCGGACGGTGAGCCTCGCGGCACCCGTCGCGACCTGCGGCGGACGCCCGCGACCGGTGCTCCTCCCGAGCGGCATGGTGCCCCTGGTGCGGGGCTGCCGTCCGGCCCGTGAGGTGAATCTGCGGCAAGAGGTGAAGCAATTCGGCATGGCCCCGCCGATCCCGGGCAGGCGGAGGGTGACCCCCCACGGGTACGGCACCACAGGGCGGCCGTCCGCGCTCCCCCTCCGCAAGCGGACGGCCGCCGCGCAGTCCGGCGGGCCCACGCACGGCGGGCCACCTCGGTGGCCCGCCGCTCGCCTCCCCCGTCTCCCTCTTCCGGCCGGGCGGCCGCCGCGCGCCGCCCCCGTAGGCCCGTCGTGGCGCGTGAGGGCCCGTACGAGGGCCTCGGAGGGGTCCGGTGAGGTGTTGCACACCGGCCCGTCGTCTGCGGCGGGCAGGGGTCCGATAGCCTGGCGGCCGGGTCTCTCGATACCAAGAGACCTGATACATGGGCAGGGACACCCACCGCCATCCAACGTGGTCCGGGGGCTTGCCCCCGGAAAACATCGCGCAGGAGATCGCCATGACCCGCACTCCCGTCAATGTCACCGTCACCGGCGCCGCCGGCCAGATCGGTTACGCACTCCTCTTCCGCATCGCCTCCGGTCACCTCCTGGGCGCGGACGTACCGGTCAAGCTGCGCCTCCTGGAGATCCCGCAGGGCCTGAAGGCCGCCGAGGGCACCGCCATGGAGCTGGACGACTGTGCCTTCCCGCTGCTGCGCGGCATCGAGATCACCGACGACCCGAACGTCGCCTTCGACGGCGCGAACGTCGCCCTGCTCGTCGGCGCCCGCCCCCGCACCAAGGGCATGGAGCGCGGTGACCTGCTGGAGGCCAACGGCGGCATCTTCAAGCCGCAGGGCAAGGCCATCAACGACCACGCGGCGGACGACATCAAGGTCCTGGTCGTCGGCAACCCCGCCAACACCAACGCGCTGATCGCGCAGGCCGCCGCGCCGGACGTCCCGCGCGACCGCTTCACCGCGATGACCCGCCTGGACCACAACCGCGCCGTCTCGCAGCTCGCGCAGAAGACCGGCGCCGCGGTCTCCGAGATCCGCCGCCTGACGATCTGGGGCAACCACTCCGCCACCCAGTACCCGGACATCTTCCACGCGGAGATCGCCGGCAAGAACGCCGCCGCCGTCGTCAACGACGAGGCGTGGCTGGCCGATACCTTCATCCCGACCGTCGCCAAGCGCGGCGCGGCGATCATCGAGGCCCGTGGCGCGTCCTCCGCCGCCTCGGCCGCCAACGCCGCGATCGACCACGTCCACACCTGGGTCAACGGCACCGCCGACGGCGACTGGACCTCCATGGGTATTCCGTCGGACGGCTCCTACGGCGTCCCCGAGGGCCTGATCTCCTCCTTCCCGGTCACCACCAAGGACGGCGCGTACGAGATCGTCCAGGGCCTGGAGATCAACGACTTCTCCCGCCAGCGCATCGACGCCTCCGTCAAGGAGCTCTCGGACGAGCGCGAGGCGGTCCGCGCCCTCGGCCTCCTCTGAGCCCTACCGCGCCCCGTCCGCCGCGCCGAACCCGGCGGACGCGCCCGCCCCACCGAGCCCGCACGGCCCCTCCGGTCGTGCGGGCTCGGCCGTTCCACCGCCGCCCCGACATCACCGTCCGTCCATGGAAGCTGACAGGGAGCGACGTTCTGCCCTATGCTGCGGCTGCCCTTCCATGGTGGGACGCCGCTGACCGGTGCTCCCAACATCGTTGCCACAGTGGTCGGTTGACGTCTTGGGGGACCGGTGACGCACAAGAACCCACCCGAGGACCGCCACGAGGCGGCCCGCCCGGCACCGACCGACCGGACGACACGACCGGACGGACCGGAGATGCCGTACGGCTGGTGGCCGGCGGCGCCCG
>NZ_JCANQV010000522.1:0-2240 GCF_059553635.1 Candidatus Streptomyces philanthi | reverse complement strand
GTTGCGCCGCACCTGCGGCATGGAACGCGCGCCCTCCGGCGCGGCGCCGCTGCCGCGGCCGTACCGGTTGCTGTTCTGGTCACGGGACCACCCGTCGGGCCACTCGTTCATAGGGTGCAGTGTGCCTGCCGCCGGGCGCTCCCATACAGGGCGGGGGCGGGATCGGGCCGGGGCTGTTGCAGAGCTGATGCATTGCGCCGGGGCGTAGGGGATGTAGGTCGACAAAACGCCTATAACGGGCGTGGGTCGAGTGGGGTGCGAGGGCCTGCCGGGCCAGGGGCGGGTCGGTCGGGCGACGGCGATTTCCGGACAGGTCATAGGCTGGTGCCATGACTGAACTCGTCACCAACAGTCCGGAGGGCGAGCTTCCGGGCAAGCCGACCTCCGTCTCGCGCACCACGTTGTCGCACATCATGACCGCGAGCGAAACGAACCTCCTCGGCACGGTGCACGGTGGCGTGATCATGAAGCTGGTCGACGACGCGGCCGGCGCGGTGGCCGGACGCCACTCCGGCGGCCCCGCCGTGACGGCGTCCATGGACGAGATGGCGTTTCTCTCGCCGGTCCGCGTGGGCGATCTTGTTCAGGTGCACGCACAGTGCAACTGGACGGGACGGACGTCCATGGAGATCGGCGTCCGCGTCATGGCGGAGCGCTGGAACGAATCCACCCCCGCCACCCAGGTCGGCTCCGCCTACCTCGTCTTCGCCGCCGTCGACGAGAACGGCTCGCCGCGCCCCGTGCCCCCCGTCGTCCCCGAGACGGACCGCGACAAGCGCCGCTACCAGGAGGCCCAGATCCGCCGCACCCACCGCCTCGCCCGCCGCCGCGCCATCAAGGAACTCCGCGACCGGCACGCGGCGGAGGGGCAGGGGTAGCGCACCCGGGCCCCTCGCCCGAGCGGAAGCCGTCCCGTGACACGTTGAAGCACGGGGGGACCGAGATGGGGGAGCGGTTCATGGCCGAACTCCGTGCCATGCACCTCGAAGGCCGCCCGCGACCCGCCGACGGTGTCCTCGCCGAACTCACCCGCGCCTACGAACGCGCCGTGTCCGAGCGCTGAACGTCACGGACCGGCCGTCCGGCGCCCCGCCCTCAGGACGCCGTCCGCCCGGCCCCGTCGGCCCGGCGGCACAGCGGGCCGGCGACCACCCGCGCCAGGGCCGCGATGCCGACGCCGGCCCCGGTGCCCAGGGCCGCGACCAGGACATCGCCCATGTCGGCCACCCGGCCGGCCCGCATCAGCAGCTGGGCCGCCTCGATCGTCACCGACAGCCCGATCCCGCACAGGAACGCGGCCGCGCCCGACACCCGCGGCAGGACGCCGCGCAGCAGGAGAGGGCCGGGCAGGAAGAGGGCGGCGTTCGCGGCCTGTTGTCTCAGCAGTGACGGGAGTTCCCCGGGGAGCGGGAGCGCGCCGGGGGTGAGAAGGGGCCGACCGGGCAGCCACCAGACCGTGGCGTCGCCGGAGCCGATCGGTTGGACGGGGGCCAGGGTGACGGCCAGGACCAGCAGCAGCCAGGCGGCGAGCAGCGTCCCGGCGGCGCGGCGCGGGGCGGGGCTCTCCGGGGCGTGGGCCGCCCACAGGACGAGGGCGAGCGCCAGGGCGAGGGACGTGGTGAGGAACAGCGCCGCGGTGCCGGGCGTGACGCCCTCCAGGACCTGCCACATCGTCATGCCCTCCTGCCCGTGCCCGTCGTCGGACCCTTGCGGCTCTGGTGTCCTGTGCCGTCCTTCCGGCCCTTCCGCCCGGTGGTCCCCTTCCGGACCTGCCGTACCGCGACGAACTCCGGGCCCCGACGCCCCGCGACACCCTCCGGCCTCCGCCGCCCCATGACGAACTCCAGAACGTGCCCCACAGCGCGGACCTCCACAGCGTTCCGGTGGCCGTCCCGGGGGATCAGCCGCAGCTCCACTTGGTGACGTAGTCCCTGGTGCCCGGGGCGTGGTCCGGGCCGGTGAGTTCCATGACGCCGCGGATGCACTCGCCGGGGAGTATCTGGACGCGGCCCGAGAGCAGGGCCGTGCCGTGGGCCGTGCGGAGGGTGCCGAACCAGCCGGGGAACGCGGTGATCCTGGAGTTCCTGCGCTGGTAGCCCAGCCGTACGGTGAGTTCGGCCGGCGGCGGCCAGGACGCCGTGTCGTACCGCCGGTAGCGCACGGTGTAGACGCCGTCCCGGCCGACCGGGCCGCGCAGGCACAGCTGTCCGTGGCTCAGTCCGCCGCAGCCGGCCGGGGCG
>NZ_JCANQV010000521.1:0-2254 GCF_059553635.1 Candidatus Streptomyces philanthi | reverse complement strand
CCGGGCCGGCGGACGGCGCCGCGGGACGGGACGGGGAACGGAAGGACGAGCTGCGTGGACGCTGACCTGGACCTGAGGCACGGCCCGGGGCCCGGGGCGGGCGCTTCTGCCGCCCGCGGGGCCGGCAGGGCGCCCCGGCCGGTGCGTGCGGCCGCGCTGCTGTGCTGCGCGGGCCTGCTGCTGGCCGGATGCGCGTCGATGCCGGACGGCGGGGACGTCAAGGCCGTCGACCAGTCCTCGCGTGGTGACGGCGACTCACAGGTGCGGGTGTACGGGGTGCCGCCGCCCGATGGAGCGCAGCCCACCAACATCGTCCGCAGCTTCCTCGACGCGACGACCAGCGACGAGGCGGACTTCCGTACGGCCACGCAGTACCTGGCCGCGTCGGCGCGGCGTACGTGGCGGCCGTTCCTGGAGACCCGGGTGCTCCAGGAGCGTCCCAAGGCCGAGCCGGACCTGCGGCCGCACCGTCCGGACCCGGACGGATACACCGTCACGCTGTCGGGCAGTCAGATGGCGACGGTGGACGGCAATCACGCGTACACGCCGGACGAGAAGCCGTACCGCACGACGCTGCACCTCATTAAGGAGGGCGGCCAGTGGCGGATCGACCGGCTGCCGGACGGCCTGGTGCTGGGGCAGTCGGACTTCCGGCGCATCTACCAGTCCGTCAACAAGTACTACTTCGCGTCGTACAAGACCGAGTCGCAGCAGCCGAAGGCGCGCCGCAACGTCCTGGTCGCCGACCCGGTCTATCTGCGGCAGCGGATAGATCCGGTCACCGCGAGCGTGCAGGCGCTGCTGGCCGGGCCCTCGGACTGGCTGGGGCAGGTGACGTCCACGGGATTCCCGGCGGGCACCCGGCTCGAAAGCCGCAATCTGTCCCTCGACGACTCCAACGCGCTCCGGGTGAAGCTCAGCCGGGAGGCGGTGAGCACCGACACCGGGCAGTGCAAGCGGATGGCGGCCCAGTTGTTCTTCACTGTCCAGGACATGGTCCGGGCGTCGAAGATCAGCGAGGTGGAGCTCCAGGACACCAACGGCAACTCGCTGTGCGTCCTGGGCCAGGACGAGGCGGTCCGCGACTTCGCCCCGCACGGTCGCGCCGACCGCTCGTCCGGTGAGTACTACATAGACGCCGAGCACAAGGTCGTCACGATGTCGGACACGGCGACCGAACCGACGCCGGTGCACGGCCCGTTCGGTACGACCAGGACCTCGCTGGGGTCGATGGCCGTCTCCCGCGACGAGCGCACCGCCGCGGGAGTGACGGTGGACGGCAGGTCGCTGTACGTCGCCCCGTTGGAGAACGGTGCCGAGCGCGGCGGCCCCCTGCTGACCAGCCCTGTCAAGAACGCGTTGACGGCGCCGAGCTGGGACGGTCTGGGCGATCTGTGGATCGCGGAGCGCACCGGCCACGGCTCGCGCCTGCTGCGGTGGAACCAGGGCAAGGGCGCGGCCTCGGAGGTCGCGGTGCCCGGCCTCGGCAAGCGGCGCATCAAGGCGCTCAGGGTCGCCTCCGACGGCATCCGTATCGCGATCCTCGTCGAGGACAAGGGGCGTACGACGCTGCAACTCGGACGGGTCGAGCGGGGCGGTTCCTCGGGGCACCCGGAGCTGAGCGTCCAGGAACTGCGGCCGATCGCGCCGCAGCTGGAGGACGTGGTGGCCGCGTCCTGGGCGGGCGGCAGCCGGCTGGTGGTCGTCGGCCGGGAGTCCGGCGGGGTGCAGCAGATGCAGTTCATGGAGACCGACGGTTCCGCTTCCAACGCGCAGACACTGCCGGGCGTCAATGGCGTCAAGGCGGTGGCGGCGTCGGAGGACGAGAGCCGGCCGTTGATCGCCGACGCGGAGGAGGGCATCGTCCGGCTGCCTCCGGACGCCAACTGGAAGACGGTCGCGAAGGACGGTTCGGCACCGGTATACCCCGGCTGACCAGGCGTTTTTTGGACGATCCGACGCGGTAGCCGGGAGTTGTCCACAGGGGTGGCGGGGCGGGTGCGCGGGGCGGCACAGTGGCGTCATGTCCGAGGTACGAGGGGTGTGGCGGGAGCTGGCGGGGCTGGCGCTGCCGGTCGACTGCGCGGGGTGCGGCCGGGCCCGTACGGAGCTGTGCGGGCGCTGCCGGCGGGCGCTTTTCCGGGGCGGGCGGGGGCCCGGCCGGGTACGGCCGGTGCCGCGTCCGGCGGGACTGCCGGAGGTCTGGGCCGGCGCGGTCTACGCGGACGCGGTGCGGTCCGTACTGCTCGCGCAC
>NZ_JCANQV010000520.1:0-2259 GCF_059553635.1 Candidatus Streptomyces philanthi | reverse complement strand
GGAGCGGGACGCACCGGGGCCGCGCGGCCAGCGTGCGTGCCGGGCGTCGCGCGGCGGGCGGGACCTTCGCGACCGGCCCTACGCGCCCTGCTCCCGCCCCGCCCTCAGCCCGCCGAGGGTCAGCGTCAGCAGCCGGTCGGCCAGCTCCGGGTCGTCCGGGGACTCCTCGGCGGCCAGTGCGATGCCGTTGGTCAGCTGCATCAGGTCCCCGATGGTCACATCGCGGCGCACCGCCCCGGCCCGCTGGGCGCGCGCCAGCAGCGCCGCCCCCGCCTCGTGCATCGGGACGCTGCACCGCGCCATCCCCGACGTCTCGTCCGCCGACGCCGCCATCAGGGCGCGCGACAGCCCCCGGTACGTGCCGGCGTGGGTGATGATCGCGCGCAGCCAGTCGACCAGCGCCCGGCACGGCTGCGGCGCGTCGGCCAGTTCCTTGGCGCGCGCCAGCAGCGCGTCCACCTCGCTCTGGAACACCGCGCTCATCAGCGCCGTACGGTGCGGGAAATGCCGGTAGAGGGTGCCGATACCGACGCCCGCGCGGCGCGCGATGTCCTCCAGCGAGGTGTCCGTACCGCGTTCGGTGAAGGCGGTACGTGCCTCCGTGAGCAGCCGCTCATAGTTGCGCCGCGCGTCGGCCCGCATGGGGCGCGCCTGCGGGGCCCCCGCCGGTCGCACGCCCGTGTGCCGCTGCCGCTGCCCTGCCGTCTCGGTCGCCATCGCCGTCCTCCCTCGCCCGGCCGGTCCCGTCCGGTGCGTCCAGGATGCCACCGCGGCGGGCGGCGTCAGGACACGAGCGCGGCGCCGGGCCGTCCACCGGACGTCGCCGCCCGGTGGACGGCCGCCGTACGGCGCCCCAACCCGCGGTGTCGGCCCGGCGGCGGATGCGCGAACACCTCCGGCGCCCCGCAACGCCCCTGCGCCAAGAGGCATCAAACGGGACGCAACGAGGTCTTCCGGGCCCCGCACAGGGGCGCCACGGCGGACCGGGCACACCTCGCGGCGCGCCGGCAGCACACGCGCCGCACCGGACATCTGGGGAAGACGCATGGGGCTGACCAGCCGAGCGCTGTTGTTCGCCGTCGTCGCGGTCGCCGTGGCCTGCGTGGGACTGAGCCTGTGGCTGTGGCCGCGGTTCGCCGGACGCGGGCCCCGGGCGATGCTCGGCCGCCTGGGAACGATCGCCGCGACCCAACTGGCCGTCGTCGCGTCCCTCGGCCTCGCCGTGAACACCCACTTCCAGTTCTACGGCTCCTGGCACGAACTGCTGGGCCTCTACGACGACGCGCCCGCCGCCGTCGGCAAATGGGGCGACGGCGGCCTCGCCGGCCCCGCGGGCGACCCGTCCCAGGGCCTGGTGCAGGCGTCCGGCCCCGAGGGCCTCGACAAGGTGCACGGCCTGCCCCGGGGCAAGCCGGAACTGGCCGGCAAGGTGGAGACCGTACGGATCGTCGGCCGGCGCACCCGGGTGGTCAACCCCGCCTATGTGTACCTCCCGCCCCAGTACTTCCAGCCGCAGTACGCGCGCCAGCGGTTCCCCGTCGTCGTCGCGCTCAGCGGCTACCCCGGCGGGGTGTTCCTGCTGGGCCAGCACCTGCGGCTGCCGCAGACGGCGGGCGCCCTGATCCGCGCCGGGAAGATGCAGCCCACCGTCATCGTGATGCTGCGGCCCACCATCGCCCCGCCGCGCGACACCCAGTGCGTCGACGTGCCGGGCGGGCCGCAGGCCGAGACGTTCTTCGCCCGCGACGTCCCGGAGGCGCTCCGGTCCCGCTACCGCGTCGGGCACGACCCGGGCGGCTGGGGCCTGCTCGGCTACTCCTCGGGCGGCAGCTGCGCCCTCCAACTGGCCATGCGCCACCCCCGTACGTACACCGCCGCGGCCGCCCTCTCGCCCGACTACCGGGCCAGCGCCGACCCCACGACCGGTGACCTCTTCGGCCAGGCCAGGGACCGGGTGCGCCGCAAGCAGGAGCACGACCTGATGTGGCGGCTGGCGCATCTGCCCGCGCCGCAGGTGTCGGTGCTGGTGGGCACCAGCCGCTCGGGGGAGAAGAACTACCCGGCGGCCAAGGCGTTCCTGGAGGCCGTCCGGCCGCCGATGCGGGCGGAGGGCCTGGTCCTCGACCACGGCAGCCACAACTTCGCCACCTGGCGGCGGGAGTTGCCGTCCGCGCTGCGCTGGATGAGCCGGGAGCTGACGTTCCCGGAGGACGTGGTGGGCAACTCCTGACCGCATGACGGAGGGCCGGTCACCTCGGT
>NZ_JCANQV010000519.1:0-2268 GCF_059553635.1 Candidatus Streptomyces philanthi | reverse complement strand
GGACGGTGTCCTCCTTCGCGCCTCCCTCCCCGCCCCCGCCCGGTTCTCCGTTCGCGTACGGCCCCCGGGCGGAGCCCTGGCCCGGCTCCCGGCCCGAACCCTGGGCCTCCGCCGCCCCGCCGCCTCCGTGGCAGCCGCCGTGCCCTCGGGCCCCCGTCGTCCCCGAGTCCTGGTTCGTCCCCGAGGGCCCGCGCCCCGCCCGTCCGCCCCATGGCGGGCACCCCTGCGGAGCACACCCCTACCGGGCCCACCACACCTTCGGGACCGGCTTCGCGCCGCACCAGGACGCCTTCGACGGCGACGCCGACGGGGACCGGCCCCCGCGCCGGTTACCGGGACGGGTGGCCGGCGCGGTGGCTGCCGTGCTCGTGGTCGGGGTCGGCGGCTGGCTGCTGTGGGGGTCGCACGGGAGCGGGCGCGAGGAGAGCGCGCCCCCGGCCGCCGCCGGTTCGCCGCACCCGGGGGCCGTCGCGTCGTCCGCCGCGTCCGCCACACCGGACCCGGACGACTCCCCCTCCGTCCCGGAGGTCCCGCCCGGGTACCGGCGCGTCCATGACGGGCAGGGCTTCTCCGCCGTCGTACCGAAGGGCTGGGCCCGCAGCGTCCGTACGGACGGCGTGTTCTACACCGCGCCGGACGCCGGTTCGCTGCTCCAGGTCTTCGAGATCAGCGACGCGGGTCCGAGCCCCCGCCGTGCGCTGGAGACCGCCTCCCAGCAGCTCGCCGACAACCCCGGGTACGAGGAGGTCAGCCTCGAACCGTTCGGTGAGCCGGCGCCGGGCCCCGACGCCACCGAACTCGTCTACGCGTACGACAGCAAGCGGATCGGCGAACGCGTCCAGGTCGCCGACTGCGCCTTCACCGTCCCGGGCGGCCGCCGGTTCGCGGTGCTGGTCCTCGGGGCCGCCAACGCGTGGCCGCTCCAGGAGGAGATCCTGCGGGTCGCGGTCGCGGCGTTCACCGTGCTCTCCTGACGCCCGGAGACCCGCCCGGGAGGCGCCCGTTCATCCGGGCAACTCGGTGCGCTCCCACCACTCGTAGACGGGGAGCCGCCCCTGGCCGGTGTCCTGCTGCCGCCCGGTGGCCCGGAAATGTTCGTAGCCACCGCGGAACGGGATCTTCAGCTCGTCCCCGGGCGGGTCGATCGGCACGATCCGCTCGGGCAGTTCCGCGGGCCCGCCTTCGAGTACTGCCTTGGTCACCGTGTCAGCCATGCCCGGATTGTCGGCACGGCGGACGCGGGCCGGGGTGTCGGCTCGCCGAGGACACCCGGCGCCGGACGGAGAGGTTCGTACGAACAGGGGGCCGGACGCGGCCACCGCCGGGGCGCTCCCGCGCCCGGCGAGCCCCCGAGGTGCCCCCGCACCACCTCGTCCGTGGGTTTGTCCCCGGAAGCGGCGGCGTCCCGTACGGGCGGGTGAGCACACTGAGTGCATGACGCGACACGGTGAGGAAATCCCCGCGTACCGGACCATCAGGGTGACCGCCCAGGACGGGCCGGTGGCGGCGATCTCCGAGGTGGAGGCATGGCGGGCCCGGGAGAGCCACCCCGGTCTCCTCGGGGTGGGCCCGGCCTTCGGACAGGTGCGGGAGCGGGGGCGGGGCCGCTGGGAAGTGCTGTCCTTCGGGGAGAGCACACCGCAGGGCGCGCGGGACACCATGGCGTCGGCGTTCCGCCGGATGGCCCGGGAGGCGGCCGGGGCCGGGAACGCCGAGGGGGCACGGGAGTGCGCGGCGGCCGCGGAGCGGCTGGACCGCGAGAAGACCGACGAGCTGACGGTGCTGGGCGACCGCCATCGCGTCGTTCGCGGCGAGGGCTTCGTCCGGATGGGACCGGACGGGCCCGAGCCGCCGCGCCCCTCGGACCCCGACCCCGTGGCGCACCGGCCGCCGGACCGCACCGGGGGCTTCGTCATCGACCCGGCGGCCGGGACGGGCATGGCGGAGGGCCTGCTCCGGCTCGACCTGCTGCGGTGCGTCCGGGCGGCAGGGACGGCGCCGGACGCGGTACGGCGGGACGCGGAGCGCGCGGCGCTGCTCCATCCGGGTGGGGTGCTGCTTCCCGCCGACTTCATGATCGCGGCGGAGGTGGAGGGGCAGTGGCAGCCGCACACCGCCTGCTGCGGCACCCCGCAGGCCGCCCGCGACGCGCTGGCGCGGTGGCTGCGGACGCTGGCGCCCCTGACGCTCCAGCTCGACGCGGCGGACCGGGCCGCCTACGAGCGCGCCGGGGAAGCCCTGGCCCGGTGGCGCGGCAACGATGTGGAG
>NZ_JCANQV010000518.1:0-2270 GCF_059553635.1 Candidatus Streptomyces philanthi | reverse complement strand
CCGTCGCGCCGCTGAGGGAGCCCGGGGCGCCGGTCACCGCCACCACCGAACGCTCCGACGCCCCGGCGCTGGTCGGCGCGGCCGACGGCGTCCTGGCGCCCGGCTGGGCCGTGCAGCAGACCACCTCCGTCGCCGCGGGCAGCGGCCGCGGCCTGCTCGGGCTGAGCTGCACCCCGCCCGACACCACCTTCTGGTTCCCCGGCGTCAGCACGGGCAAGGACCGCACCGACTACGTCCATCTGACCAACCCCGACTCCTCGCCCGCCGTCGTCGACCTCGAACTGCGCGGCAAGGACGGCCCGTTGGAGGACAGTGGCGGCGAGGGCGTCGCGGTGCCGCCGCACACCACCGTGCCGGTGCTGCTCTCCACGCTCTCCTCGTCGCCGGTCGCCGACGCGACGCTGCACGTCGTCGCCCGGGAGGGCCGGGTCGGCGCCGCCGTGCAGGCGGTGGACGCGCGGCTGGGCGGCGACTGGGTGCCGGCCGCCGCCGACCCGTCGCCCGCCGTCGTCCTCCCCGGCATCCCCGCCGACGCCTCGTCCGTCCACCTCGTCGCCACGGCCCCCGGAGGCTCCGACGCCGACCTGAAGGTCCAGCTGGCCACCCCCACCGGGCTGATCACCCCGGCCGGGCTGGAGACGCTGCACATCAAGAGCGGGACGACCACGGCCGTCGACCTCAAGGACCTCACCCGGGGCGAGGCCGGCTCCCTGGTGCTCACGCCGTCCGGCGGCGCGAGGACGCCGGTCACCGCCGCGCTGCGGGTCACCCGGGGCAAGGGCGGCGACCAGGAGATGGCGTTCATCGCGGCGACGCGCCCGGTGGAGACCCGGGCCACCGCGGCCGACAACCGGGACAAGGGCAGCACGCTGTCCCTGGTCGCGCCGGAGAAGGGCAAGGACGCCAAGGTCAAGGTCACCGCGTCGGCCGGCAGCGGCGGCGGCACCCCGGTGAGCAAGACGTACACGGTCAAGGGCGGCACCACCCTCGCCGTCGACCCGCCGCGCCCGCAGGGCCTCAAGGGCGGCTACGCGCTGACCGTCGAGCCCCAGCCCGGCGGCGGCCCGGTCCACGCGGCCCGCACCCTGGCCCTGCCGCAGGGCGGCATCCCGGCCTTCACCGTCCAGACGCTGCCGGACGACCGGGGGACGATCGTGGTGCCCGAGGCGCGGCAGGACCTGTCCCTGCTGCTGGACTGACGGCCCGTCGGGCCCGCTCAGTCCTGCCCGTAGCGCGGGTCCACCGACTCCGGGGCCAGGCCGAGGAGGTCGGCGACCTGCTCGACGACCACCTCGTGGACGAGCAGGGCCCGCTCGTCGCGGCCCTTGGAGCGGATCTCGATCGGGCGGCGGTAGACCACGATCCGGTCACGATGTCCGCGGCCGGCGGGCAGCGCCGCGCCCAGCGGAACGGTCCCGTCCGTCTCCGGGCCCGGCACGGGCACGTCGAGGACCAGGAAATCGACCTCGGAGAGCTGCGGCCAGTGCCGCTCCAGCCGCTCCCGCGAGTCGTGCACAAGATCCACGAACGCGTCCGCGCGGCTCACCGAGAGCGGCACCTGCGGCGGCGCGATCGGGCCGCGCATCCCGCGGCCGTGGCGGTCACGGCCGTGCGGACGCGGTTGTGGCGGGCGGGGCGGTACGGGCATGTCCATCAGATCGAGCGTAGCCGCCACCGGGGGGCGTTCACGGGAAAGTGGGTACCGACCGGTGCGATGTCGGCGTACCGCGACCCCCGTCCGGTGTGGTAGGCGATGCGGGCCGACGTGTGCACGGAAACCCTGCGGAGCGGCCCGAATTGCACCGATTGATGGTGGATTTCCGTACCTCCAGGCCCTGTTGCGCAATGCTCCCGATCGGTCACTTATGGTGTCTGCGGGTCGGCTGGGTGGGACGAAACGGGACGACACGGTCGGGTGAGCGGGAGGTGAGTCGTCGCGGCCCGGTCAAGAGTGCGGTACCGTCCAACATCGTGAGCCTTGTACGTCGCTGTTCGCGCACTGCGTGCGGCCGCCCCGCCGTCGCAACGCTGACGTACGTCTACGCGGATTCGACCGCCGTCCTCGGGCCGCTCGCCACCTACGCCGAGCCGCACTGCTACGACCTGTGTGCCGAGCACTCCGAGCGGCTGACCGCCCCCCGCGGCTGGGAGGTCGTCCGGCTCGCCGTCGACCCCGCGCCCCCGCCCCGCACCAGCGGCGACGACCTCGAAGCGCTCGCCATCTCAGGCCGGCTACCCGTCGTCGCCTTGGTAGGCCATCACCCCACCAA
>NZ_JCANQV010000517.1:0-2281 GCF_059553635.1 Candidatus Streptomyces philanthi | reverse complement strand
CCGCCGTGCAGGAGGCCGCGCAGGGGGGTGCCGCGGAGGCCGACGAGGCTCCCGAGGCCGGTGCCGCGCCCGAGGCCGGCGGCGGCGCGGACGCGAAGGACGGCGCCGCCGGTGAGGTCATCGACCTGACCGCGCACGACGAGACCGAACAGCTCGACGTGGCACGCCTTCGTACCGCCATCTCGTAGCGCCCTTGCCCGCGTCCTCACTGGTCCCCTTCCCGGTCATCGGGGGAGGGGACCAGCGGCGTTATGGGGGCGGGGCCGCTGGGGCGGGGCCGGAAGCGTGTGGGCCGACGTCCGGGTGGTGAATGTGTGGTGACGAGGTGGATGTCCTCCGATCCGGTGATCCGTGTCCGGGACGTGGTGTCTGGTCCGTCCGCCGCGGGCGGTGAGGTCCCGCGTCCCCTTCGCGCCGTCACCGGGCGTTCTGCGCCGCGTGCGTGAGGGGGCATCGGGCCGTGGTGCGCCCACTCCGCCGGAGCCGGGACCGGCCCCGCGAGGGGCGCCCGAGCGCGGCCGCGGCGAAGTTATCCACAGGCTGTGAGGGAGGGTGGCGCCGAGGGCCGTTCTCGGTCACGCTGTGTGAGCGGGCCTGCGGAAGGGCCGGACGCACGGGTCGGCCGCGCGCAGCCCGCATCGTCCCCGCCGCGCGTGCGGCGAGGACGGGACGGCAGGCACGGAACGGGGGAGAGAACGATGGGGCAGAGGAACCGCACGGGGCCCGGGGAGCGGGGCGGTGGACGCCTACTTGTCGATGTCGCCGACGACGAAGAACAGCGAGCCCAGGATCGCGACCATGTCCGCGACCAGCGTGCCCGGCAGCAGCTCCACCAGCGCCTGGATGTTGTTGTACGAAGCGGACCGCAGCTTCAGCCGGTAGGGCGTCTTCTCGCCCTTGGACACCAGGTAGTAGCCGTTGACGCCGAGCGGATTCTCCGTCCAGGTGTACGTCGCGCCCTCCGGCGCCTTCAGCACCTTCGGCAGGCGCTGGTTGACCGGCCCGGGCGGGAGCTCGGCCAGCCGGTCGAGGCAGGCGTCGGCGAGGTCCAGGGAGTTGTGGCTCTGCTCCAGCAGGCACTCGAAGCGGGCCAGGCAGTCGCCCTCCTCGCGCGTCACCACCTTGAGCGTGGAGCGCAGTTCCTCGTACGCGAGGTAGGGCTCGTCGCGCCGCAGGTCGAAGTCGACACCCGAGGCGCGGGCGATCGGCCCGGAGACGCCATAGGCGTGCACGGTCCCGGGCGCGAGGACGCCGACGCCCCGGGTGCGGCCGCGGAAGATCTCGTTGCCGAGGACCAGGTTGTCGAAGACGTCCATCCGGGAGCGCACATCGGCGACGGCCTGCCGCGCCCGCCCGAGCCAGCCGGCCGGCAGGTCCTCCTTGAGGCCCCCGACGCGGTTGAACATGTAGTGCATCCGGCCCCCGGAGATCTCCTCCATGACGTTCTGGAGCTCCTCGCGCTCCCGGAACGCGTGGAAGACGGGCGTGATGCCGCCCAGTTCGAGAGGGTAGGAGCCGAGGAACATCAGGTGGTTGAGGACGCGGTTCAGCTCGGCCAGCAGCGTACGGGCCCAGACGGCGCGCTCGGGGACCTCCATGCCCAGCATCCGCTCGACGCCGAGCACCACGCCCAGCTCGTTGGAGAAGGCCGACAGCCAGTCGTGGCGGTTGGCGAGCATGACGATCTGCCGGTAGTCGCGGGCCTCGAAAAGCTTCTCCGCGCCCCGGTGCATGTAGCCGATGACCGGCTCGGCGTGCCTGATCCGCTCGCCGTCCAGAACGAGGCGCAGCCGCAGCACGCCGTGTGTGGAGGGATGCTGCGGGCCGATGTTCAGCACCATGTCGGTGCTCTCCGCCGCGCCGCCGATGCCGACCGTCGTCTCCGTCATGGGGACAGTGTCGCAGTTCAGCGAGCCGGGAAGCGGTACCGGTGGACGAAGGAAGGACCATGGGCCGCACCCGGGCCCGGCCGCGCCCTCCGGCGGTTACGCCCGCAGGATCCGGGCGCAGGACGGCCCCACGGGCTCGACGAGCCAGCCGAAGCCGCCCAGGCCCGCGGGGTCGGTCAGCTCCGCTGCCTCACCCGCCGCCGCCAGGGCCCGGACATAGCCCTCCGGATCGGTGGCGGCCCGCGACAGCGGTGGGCGCCGGCCGTCCACCCCGAGGGCGCGCAGCGCCGCGCGCTGGGTGAGCAGCCGCGCCCCCGGCCCGGCGCAGGCGTCCAGCGCGACATGCGCGGTGATGTCGCAACTGCCGTCCGGGACCGGACACACCTCCCGGC
>NZ_JCANQV010000516.1:0-2288 GCF_059553635.1 Candidatus Streptomyces philanthi | reverse complement strand
CCCGCCAGGACGCCGTCGGTGTTGGCGGTGGAGCGGCCGTGCCGCACCAGGATCAGCGTGGGCATGGCAGCCAGCCTACGGCCCGGGCCGCGCCGTGCGGGAGACGTACGCAGGGGCCGGGGGTCAGACGGCCTCCGGGGCCGGTTCCGCGGGGCCGCCCAGCGCGTCGCGCCGCGCGGGCATCCGGAGGCTGGTCATCCGCCGCCAGCCGCCCAGCCGTTCGTAGAGGTACCGGGCCCGGACACCGGCGGCGAGCAGCGCCGACTTGGCCGGCGACCAGCGCAGGATGCGGCCCATGTGCTCCATCACCGCCAGGCTGACGTCCCGGTAGACGGCGGTCTCGGCGCGCGCGCAGTCCCGCAGGACGCGCCGGATCACCCGGCCGTGTCCCGCGCGGGAGAGCCGCAGCAACTCCTCGTGGCAGTAGGCGAGATGGTTCGTCTCGTCCCGGGAGATCATCCGGACCGCCCTGCCCACCTCGGGGTGGTCGCCGAAGTACGCGGTGAGCATCGTCATCTGGTCGGCGGCGCGCTGCTCGGTGACCCTGCTGTGGGCGAGGTAGGTGATGACGTCGTGCTCGGCGAGCCGTTCGTCGCGGCGCAGCGTGCTGTGGGCCAGGCCGATGCCGTGGCGCTCCAGCAGCATGGTGTAGTCGGTCTCCGCCGGGACCCGGGCGGGCGCCAGGCCGCGTTTGCGCAGCAGGGCCCGGAAGATCCGGCCGTGTTTGTCCTCGTCCGCGCCGTGCCGGGCGACCTTGGGCGCGAGATGGCGCTGGGAGGCGGGCAGCAGGGCGGCGATCCGGCCGTTCTCCCAGCCGCCCTGGCTCTCACCGCTGGCCGCGATGGAGCAGAACAGGCGGTACGCCTCGTCGTTGCCGACGATTTCCTGGAACAGGCTCCTGGCCGAGAGCATCCACGCCACCTCCGAACCGACACCACTGGGGAAAGCCAATGGCGGCCCGGCCTCGGCGGCAACCGCAGCCCCCCGTTCACGCGTCCGTTCGGAGGATCGGCCCCGTGGTGGCGGAGGGCGTAACCCGGCCGCGCGCGGGGGCGTTGTGCCGGGCGGAGGCCGTGGCGGGGAGACCCCCGAGCCCCCACCGCGGCCGCACCCCTCCCCGCGGCCCCGCCGGTGTCCGTGCGCCGGCGGGGCCGCCGGCTCAGGCCAGTCCGGCCTTCTCCAGTGCCTCGGTGGCCGCCCGCAGCGAGGCGATCCGCTCGTCAAGGGTGAAGCCCGCCGGGGCCAGTGTCAGCGTCGTCACCCCGGCCGCCGCGTACGCCTGCATCCGCTCGGCGATCCGCTCGACGGAGCCGAGCAGGGTGGTCTGGTCGATCAGCCGCTCGGGGACCGCGGCGGCCGCGCCGTCCTTGTCGCCGGACAGGTACGCGTCCTGGATGGCGACGGCCTCCGCCTCGTAGCCCATGCGGCGGGCCAGCCGGTTGTAGAAGTTCTGCTTGCGGCTGCCCATGCCGCCGACGTACAGCGCGGTGTACGGGCGGAACATGTCGGCGAGGGCGCTGACGTCCTTGTCCGCGCCGACGGCCAGCGGCAGCGTCGGGCAGACGTCGAAGCCGTCCATCGTCAGGCCCGCCTTCGCGCGGCCCGCCCGCAGCGGGGCGAGGGCGGTCTCCTCCAGGTGGTCGGCGGAGGGGAAGATCAGCAGGGCGCCGTCGGCGATCTCACCGGTCTGTTCGAGGTTCTTGGGCCCGATCGCGGCGATGTAGAGCGGGATGTGCTCGCGCTGCGGGTGGACGGTGAGCTTGAGCGGCTTGCCGGGGCCGCCGGGCAGCGGCAGCGTCCAGTGCTCGCCCTCGTAGCTCAGCCGTTCGCGGGACATGGCGCGGCGGACGATCTCGACGTACTCGCGGGTGCGGGCCAGCGGCTTGTCGAACTTCACGCCGTACCAGCCCTCGGAGACCTGCGGCCCCGAGACTCCGAGCCCGAGGCGGAAGCGGCCGCCGGAGAGCGAGTCGAGGGTCGCGGCGGTCATCGCGGTCATCGCGGGCGTACGGGCCGGGATCTGGAAGATCGCCGAACCGACGTCGATGCGCTCGGTCTGCGCGGCCACCCAGGACAGCACCGTGGGCGCGTCGGACCCGTACGCCTCGGCCGCCCAGCAGACGGCGTACCCGAGGCGGTCGGCCTCCTGCGCCACGGCGAGGTTGTCCCCGTCCATGCCGGCGCCCCAGTAGCCGAGATTGATCCCGAGCCTCATGCCGCTCCCCTTACCCGTCGGTAACGTCACTGTTGCGGGGGACTCTAGCGCGGGGTGGGGGCAGGCGTCACCG
>NZ_JCANQV010000515.1:0-2290 GCF_059553635.1 Candidatus Streptomyces philanthi | reverse complement strand
AACCCGTTCAGGACACCCCGCCGCCCGTCACGACGGAGACGACGGACGTGCCCCTCCCCGCCCCGGAGCCCCCCGGGTCCCTGCCGTCCGAATGGCTGCCGGGCGGCGCGCTCCTGCCCGCCGGTGCCGACGGGCCGGGCCGCACCGTCGTCAACGACGCCTTCCGCGGGCTCACCGGGCACGGCCACGACGCCGCGACGGCGGACGAGTACCTGACCTGGATGAAGCGGAGCACCGAGAACGGCCACCCCCTCGCGTTCGTCGTCAACGCCATCGCCCCGTACCACGCCCTCGAAGGCGGCGGACTGGCGGACTTCCTGCGGTCGGTCACCCACGGGCTGGAGGGCTTCGAGGGACGCGTCGGCGTCGTCATCGGCGTCAACGGCACGGCCGGGGAACTGGAGGCGATCCACCGCGCGATGAGCCGCGCGCTCGGCGAGACCTCCTTCGACCACCCGCTGGCCCTGGTCGCCACCACCTTCACCCCCAGGAGGGACGGCAGCTTCCCCTACGGCACCGTCCGCAACCACACCATGACCAGCCCCGCCTCCCGGGCCATGGTGCGCTCCCTGGCCCACGGCGGACCTTCGGGCCCCGCCCACCCGTACTTCGCGTTCATGGACTTCGACGTCTACGCGCACACCGTCCCCAGCGGACGGCACGTCTTCGCGCACTTCGACGACGTACTGACCGTGGGCCCCGGCACCGCTCCGCTGCGCCCCCTGAGCATGGTCGGCGGCTACCGGATGCCGTCGGGCGCCGAACTCCAGCAGCTGATCGACGCCACCAACGAGCGGCTGGCGCGGGCCGCGGCCGCCGCCGCGGAAGAGGTCCGGCAGAGCTGGGACGCCGCGGGAGCTGTCGGCAAGGTGCCCAACAAGTACAAGAACCTGCTGAACGACGACCTCAGCCCCCGCACCGTCGACGCCGACGACCTGGAGCGCTTCCGCATCATCATCGACGCCGACATGCGCATCCGCACCACCCTGGCCGGCATCCACCCGCTGCTGCCCTACGGGCCCGAACCCAACCTCTTCCTGGACGCGTTCGCGACCCTGGTGGACGAGATGCGGCTGGAGGGCGCCACCTGGCACCCGGTGCGCTTCGGCAAGACGTCCGGGGAGTACAAGGGCCTGCGCGACACCCTCAACCACTTCCACGCCTGGGAACTGGACCGGACCCTGCCGGACGACGCCGCACTCCGTGAGATCGCGGCGGCCCACCACACCCTGCCCGACCGCGGCATCGCCTTCGTCACCGATTTCGTGGACGGGGCCACGCCCACCGACCTCTCCCGTCTGTGGGCCGGATACAAGGAGAAGGGCGCGCTGCCCCAGGAGCACCTGACCACCAACGAAGCCACGAAGAGCACCTTCGGCCAGGACCACTTCACGGGCGATCAGGCCGGGCCGCAGATCCAGGACGGCCCGCCCCCCAAGGAACCGAAGCAGGGGCTGGGCCTGAAGGAGGCGCGGGAGCAGATCCAGACCGGTTGGCACGATCCGGTGAAGGGCTACGGGAACGAGCCGTTCAAGCCGGTCGAGTTCCCCGGCAGCGGGCATCCGGCAGGTCCGTCCGCGCGGGAGACCGCGGACCGGTTCGGCACCGAGCTGGCCGCCGCCAAGGCCGCGAAGAGCAAGGGCAAGGCGCGCGCGGCACAGCCGGGCAACGCGCTGGGGGAGGAGCACAACACCTTCTCCCTCAACGTCTCCACGCGCATCCCGGGTTCCGACTCGCCGCTCGTGGTGGGCCTGGTGGCCAAGGACAAGCGCCTCGTCGCCCACGCGGTGGCCGCCGCGTCGGCGGAGGCCCACTTCGCCCGCACCCTCACCTACACCCTCGCCGACCTGCTGCCCCACGGCCGGCTGCCGCAGGACTCCCTGCTGCACGCCCTGCCCGACGGCAGTGGGCTCACCCGGGCCGAGCGGTCCACGGCGGCCGTGCCGGACAGCCGCCAGCTGTTCGAACGGATGCGGGACCAGCTGCGGGCGGAAGGCGGCATCGAACACCGCCTGCACCGTGCGCCCCTGCACGACATCGACGTCCGCGACCTGAGCCTGCGCCTGGCCACCGGACGGCTCGACCCGCGCCTGCCGGACACCCCGCTGGAACGGGAGCTACGGGACCTCTACGCCCGCGGCTTCCGCGCGAACCTGACCTTCCGCGGCGTCACCGGCCAGAGCGAGCGGGTGACCGCCCCCGGCGCCTCGCGCGAGCTGTACGTCACCTGGCACCCGGACGACGCGGCGGGACGGCAGGGGCACTGGACGGTGAGTACGACGGAGCCGGC
>NZ_JCANQV010000514.1:0-2293 GCF_059553635.1 Candidatus Streptomyces philanthi | reverse complement strand
CGAGGCCCCGCGCCGCGACCGCCGCGACGACCGCGGCAACTTCGAGCGCCGCGAGCGCCGTGACGACCGTTCCGGCGGCCGCTCCTTCGAGCGTCGTGACGACCGTGGCGGCCGCTCCTTCGAGCGCCGTGACGACCGCTTCGGCGGTGGCCGTTCGTACGAGCGTCGTGACGACCGTTCCGGGGGCGGCCGCTCCTACGACCGTCGTGACGACCGTTCCGGTGGTCGTTCCTTCGAGCGTCGTGACGACCGTGGTGGTCGCTCCTTCGAGCGTCGTGACGACCGTGGCGGCCGCTCCTTCGAGCGCCGTGACGACCGCTTCGGCGGTGGCCGTTCCTACGAGCGTCGTGACGACCGTTCCGGCGGCTTCCGCGGCGACCGGCCGAGCCGTCCCTTCAACCGCGACGACCGTGCCGGTGGCCACCGCTCCGGCGGCGACCGCCCGTACAACCGTGACGACCGCGGCGGCCGCTCCTCCGGTGGCCACCGTGGCGGCGACCGCCCCTACGGCCGTCGTGACGACCACCGCGGCTCCTCCTTCGGCCGCCGCGACGACAAGCCGCGCTGGAAGCGCAACGGCTGATCCCGCATGCCACCGGCCATGCCGCCGGTGAGCCGAGCCACCCGGGCCCGTACCGCACGCAAGTGCCGTACGGGCCCGGCGCGTTGTCCGGGGGGAAGAACGCGGGCGTACGGGGTGAAACCGGGCGGTGGTGGGCCGTCCGGGAGGGGCGGCGCGGGACGCCCGCCCGGTTATCCCTTCGGGACGCGGCGGGTGGTCGGGCTATGCTGCGGGGGCGCGGGCCATTAGCTCAATTGGCAGAGCAGTGGACTTTTAATCCATGGGTTGTGGGTTCGAGTCCCACATGGCCCACCGCACGGCCCGGTCCCCCCGACCGACGGGGGAGGTATCCGGGCGCGACGAGGGGAAGCGACGTCCGATGCCGGGCGGTGCTTCCCCTCCGGCATATCCGCGGTCTGGATTCCTGCCTCACCGGCCGGGTGTGAGGGCTTTTCACTTCCGGGCTTTTCCTCTCCGCATTTCCGGAGGGTTTTGTGTGCCGGTTCCCTTGCACGAAGAGGACCCCGTACGGCCGAGGGGGAAGCGGCCGTACGGGGTCCGGGAATTCCGTCACCGTGTCCGGGACGGAAGGGAATTCAGCGGCCGTCGGGCCGGGAAAACCTCAGTGGCTGTCGATGCCGTCGAACGGAACGGCCTTGTCCGGGGAGGTGTGCCAGTTGGTGACGATCGGCCTGTCGACATTCACCTCGCCGACCTTCAGGCTGACCGGGTTCGCGTCCTTGTCGTCGATCGCGACGACCATGTGGTCGAACTCCACACCGTCCTCGTTGTTGGTGGTCTTCGGGTTCACCCCGGCGTAGGCGGTGGTGTTCCCGCTGAGCTTCACCGTCGGGCCCACGGCCTGCTCGGCGGGACCGGCCTCGATGCCCCGGGACCCGAAGGCGACGACCGGGTGCGTGCCGGGCAGGGTGCAGGTGATGCCCGGCTTGGCCTTCGCCATCACCAGGACGTAACCGCCCGCCTGGCTCTCCGACCGGGTGCTCCACGTGAGGTCGTTGGCGCCGCACGCCTGCCCGTAGCCGCTCTTGTCGCGGCCGGCGGACGCGTGGGCGCCACCGGAGCCGGTGCCGGCCCCCGCGTCGCCGCTGTGGCTGCTCTTGGCCTCCGCGCCGGAGCCCTTGCCGTCCGACGAGGAGCCGCCCGCACCGCTGCCCGCGGACGGGGCGGACGAGCCGCCGCCGTCGGCGGACGAACTGGCGGCGGGCGAGGTCTCCAGGGCCTCCGATCCCTTGCTGCCACAGGCCGTCAGCGACAGCGCGGCGACGAGGGCGGACGCGGCCAGGACGGTGGTGCGGAGGCGGTTGTTGCGCATGGATGTTCATCCCCGTGTAGGTGGAAGTCGGCGTGCCGGAGCGACCGGACGATGCTCCGGCGACGCGGCGGTTGGGTGGGACGCAGGTGAGCGACGGGACCGAGGAGACGGTCGCGAGGCATCGGCCACGGCTCCGGCCGTACCGGACACCGAGCGGCCGAGCGGCTGCTCCCCGGGCCGGACCTGCTGTCTGGTCACAGCTTTGGGGACGGGGCCCCGGGGCCGCAACGCTTCCGGGGGAGGTTGGGACGGTGGAACGGTGAAGAGGGTGCTGACCTGCGGAAATGATGGTGGGTTGGAATGGGGGCGCGGGATGGGGAGGGGGTTGGGGGCGGAGATCGATGGGGGCCGAAGGCCGTCATCCCTCACGCGGCGTCGCTGCATCAGGCTTTCGCCCA
>NZ_JCANQV010000513.1:0-2300 GCF_059553635.1 Candidatus Streptomyces philanthi | reverse complement strand
GCGGGGCTCGGTACCGCGCGGGGCAGTGGCCCGCACGCCCCTCTCGCGTACGGGGCGGGCCTTACGGGTCCGCAGGATCTCGCGCTCCAGCACAGTGTCGTCCGGCGGGGTCCCCCCGCGCTGGTCCTCGCGGCCTGACGCCACGCGAAGCACGTCCCGCCGGTGCGGGTACGGGTTGTCGCGGCGCGGCCGCACGCGTCCGACCCCCTTTCCCTCCTGTCAGAGGAGAACTTTCGCGATGGACAACGTGATGAACGGGACATATGCCTCACGCCCGGCGGGGCGCCGCACCGTACGCGGGCTCGCCCGCCGGCTGCCGGCCGCCGCCGGGATCGCCGCGGGCGCGACGCTGCTGCTCGCCGCGCCCGCGTTCGCGCACGTCAGTGTGCAGCCGGGGACGGCGGAGCAGGGCGGCTTCGCCACGATCAACTTCAAGGTCCCCAACGAACGGGACGACGCCTCCACGGTGAAGCTGGAGGTGTCCCTGCCGACCGACCACCCGCTGGCGTCCGCGATGCCGCAGCCGGTGCCGGGCTGGAAGGTCGAGGTCACCAGGTCCAAGCTCGCCAAGCCGCTGGAGATGCACGGCGAGAAGATCAACGAGGCGCCGACGAAGATCACTTGGACCGCGGACGGCGGCAGGATCGCGCCGGGTGAGTTCCAGCAGTTCCCGGTCTCCGTGGGCAAGCTGCCCGAGCACGCCGGGCAGATCGTCTTCAAGGCGCTCCAGACGTACGACAACAAGGAGGTCGTGCGCTGGATCGAGCCCGCGAAGGACGGTGCCCCGGAGCCGGAGAACCCGGCGCCGGTCCTCAAGCTCACCGCCCCGGGCGGCGACGGCGCGCCGAAGGCCGCGAGCGCCGCGGCGGACGCCACGGAGAAGTCCGGCAGTGACACCACCGCACGGGTACTGGGCGCCGCCGGCATCGTCGTCGGGATCGCCGGGGTCGCCTTCGGCATCCTCGCGGGACGGCGTCGCAGCGCCTGATCAACGCCAGGGCCGGTACCGTACGGCACCGGCCCGCCCTCCCTTCCCGGTCGGCGGAACCCTCTCCTCCCACGCCGGGACATAGCACATGGGATATATCTGCAATGCGTAGAAGGACTCTGCTCGCGGCCGCTCTGACGGCGTCCGCGGCGCTGACCCTGACCGCCTGCGGCCCCGACGACGGGAAACCCGCCGCCGTGGTCTCGGGCGCCCCCACGTCCAAGCCGGTCGTCACACTCGACAGCCCGATGGAGAAGCCGGACCTCGTCCTGACCGACTCCGACGGCAAGAAGTACGACCTGCTGGAGAAGACCAAGGGCCACCCGACCCTGATCTACTTCGGGTACACCAACTGCCCCGACGTCTGCCCGCTGACCATGGCCAACATCGCCGTGGCGGTCAAGCAGCTGCCCCAGGCCGAACAGGACGATCTGCGGGTCGTGTTCATCACCTCCGACCCGGAGCGGGACACCCCTGCCGCGCTCAAGAAGTGGCTCGGCGGCATCAACAAGAAGTTCACCGGTCTGACCGGCGACTTCTCCACCATCCAGGCCGGTGCGCGCAGTGTGAACGTCGGCATCGAGAAGCCGGTCAAGAAGAAGAACGGCGATGTCGTCTCGACCCACGGCGCCCAGGTGCTGATGGCGTCCGCGAAGGACGACCGCGTCCACTGGCTGGGCATGCAGGACGCCACCGCCGACACCTACACCTCCGCACTTCCGAAGATCATCAAGGGACAGAACCCGTGAACCGCACCATGAACCGCACCGCCACCACCCGTCGCATAGCCGGCGCCGCCGCCCTCGCCCTCGCCTCCGGCTTCGTCCTCACCGCCTGCGGCGGCGACAGCGCCCCCAAGCTGTCGGTGTCCGGCGCGTACATGCCGCAGCCGGTCACCCAGGACATGGCCGGCGGGTTCCTCGTCATCAAGAACTCCGGCGAGACGGCGGACCAGCTCACCTCCGTCACCAGCGACCTCACCAAGGACGTCTCGATCCACAAGACCGTCGGCGGCAAGATGGAGGCGGTCAACTCCCTGGACGTGCCGGCGAACGGTGAGCTGGAACTGGCGCGCGGCGGCAACCACGTGATGTTCATGGGGCTCAAGAAGAAGCCCGCCGAGGGCGACAAGGTCACCATCGAGCTGCACTTCAAGACCTCCGACCCGATCAAGGTGGAGGTCCCCGTCAAGTCCGCCACCTTCGCGCCGAAGAAGTAGCGGAAGACACCTAGGCCCGCGGCGGCTGCCCGGGCAGTCAAGGGGAGATCGTCATGGCTCTCACCGGCCCCTGTGCACGGCCGGGCACCGGCC
>NZ_JCANQV010000512.1:0-2323 GCF_059553635.1 Candidatus Streptomyces philanthi | reverse complement strand
CCGCCACCGCCCGGCACCCCGTCACCGTCCGCCCCGCAGGACCGCGTTCCCGCCCGCCGCACCGTGCGGGGACACGCCGCTCACCGAATGGAGCCCGCCGATGACCGAACAGACCGAGCGCTCCCTGACCGGGCCGCACGCACAGCCGTCCGGCGGGAGCACCGGGCCGGAGACCACCGCGCTGTCCGCCGTGGCGACCGGCCCGGACACCGGACCGCGCCCCACCGGCCCCCTCGGCCCCCCGCCGCTCACCGAACCCCGCCCCCTCAACCAGCCCCGCCGCTGGCCCCGGGACTTCACCGACCGGCTGACCGCCCCGCTGCCCGGCGTCCGCGCCCTCGCCCGTATCGCCAAGGACGGCAAGCTGCGCCCGGCCCCCGAGACCCTCTGCCAGATCCAGGACCTGCCCTTCGCCCCCGGACCGCTGCCGCCCGCCGACCCCACGTCCGTCGCCGTCACCTGGGCCGGGCACGCCAGCTGGGTGCTGCGCCTCGCCGGCCTGACCGTCCTCACCGACCCCGTCTGGTCCCGCAGAATCCTCGGCACCCCGGCCCGGGTCACCCCCGTCGGTATCCGCTGGGAGGACCTGCCGACCGTCGACGCGGTCGTCATCAGCCACAACCACTACGACCACCTCGACGCCGCCACCCTCAAACGCCTGCCGCGCGCCACCCCGCTGCTCGTCCCCGCCGGACTGGCCCCCTGGGCCCGCCGCCGCGGCTTCACCCATGTCACCGACCTCGACTGGTGGGAGGGGGTCGAACTGCCCACCCCCGAGGGCCCGGTGCGGTTCGACTTCGTACCGGCCCACCACTGGAGCAAACGGACCCTCACCGACACCTGCCGCTCCCTGTGGGGCGGCTGGCTGTTCACCGCGCCCGACGGGCGGCGCGTCTACTTCGCGGGGGACACCGGGTACGGCCACTGGTTCGAGGAGATCGGCCGCCGCTACCCGGGCATCGACCTGGCACTGCTGCCCATCGGCGCCTACGACCCCCGCTGGATGCTGCGCCCCGTGCACACCGACCCGGAGGAGGCGGTACGCGCCTGCGAGGACCTCGGGGCGCGGGCCCTGGCCCCCATGCACTGGGCGACGTTCCTGCTCTCCGGGGAACCGCCGCTGGAGCCGCTGCACCGCGTCCGTGCCGCCTGGGCCGCCACCGGCCGGCCCCGTACGGACCTGTGGGACCTGCCCGTCGGCGCCTCCCGCGTCCTGCCGCTCCGCTGACCCGGCACCGCCCGGGGCCGGACGACCGTCACCGGCCCCGGGCCGGTCACACCCCGGCGTCCGCGCCCCGGCCCCGCAGCCGCCGCCACACCGCGGGCACGGCGCCCACCAGCAGCGTCAGGCCCGCCGCCGCCAGCGCCCCCTGCCACGGCTCGCCGAACAGCGAACCGCCCAGCACCCCGATCAGCTGGTACGTCGCGGTCCACGCCAGGCACGCGGGCAGATCACCGCGGGCGAACCGGCGCAGCGGCATCGCCGCCAGCAGACACGCCACCATCACCGGTATCCGCCCGCCCGGCACCAGCCGCGAGAGCACCAGCACCAGCGCACCGTTGTCCCGCAGCCCGCCGCGCGCCCGCGCCAGCCGCTCCGGCGAGGAACGGGCGCGCAACCGCTCCAGCCACCGCGCGCCGTGGGGCGCGTGGATGCCGCGGCTGCCGAGCCAGTACAGCCCGAGGTCCCCGAGGAAGGCCCCGCACGACGCCACGACGAACACGAACAGCAGGGCGAGGGGCGAGGTGTGGTGGAAGGCCACCGCGGCGGCCGAGCTGACCACCGCTCCCGTCGGCACCACCGGCACCAGTGCCCCGACCGCCACCAGCAGGAACAGCGAGGGATACCCCACCGCCTGCTGCGCCGCCTCGGACGGCGCGCCCTGCGCCAGCGCCGCGAGCAGCGTCACCGCGCCACCGCCCGCCGTACCGACTCCCCGTGCCCGAGCCGGTGCACCGCCACCCCGGGCGCCCGCAGCGCGGCCAACCGCTCGAACTCCTGGCCGGGGGAGTGGAACTCGTGCGGCCGTACCGCGTCGAGCCCGATCGGCCAGTACGTCCCGTAGTGCACGGGCACCGCGCAGCCCGGGGAGAGCCGCGCCACCGCCTCCGCCGCCCCGCGGGCGTCCAGATGCCCCGGCCCCAGGTACGGGCCCCAGCCGCCCACCGGCAGCACCGCCACGTCGCAGGCCCCGACGGTGTCCGCCATCGCGTCGAACAGCGCGGTGTCGCCCGCGAAGTACGTCCGGGCCGCGCCGCTGACCACATAGCCGAGCGCGGGCGCCCGCTGCGGCCCGAACGGCAGCCGCCGTCCGTCGTGCAC
>NZ_JCANQV010000511.1:0-2367 GCF_059553635.1 Candidatus Streptomyces philanthi | reverse complement strand
GCCCGCCCCGCGCCGGGCAACCCGTACGCCCAGGACGCCCCGTGCCCCGCAGGGGACCGCGCCCTTCCGTCCCGCCCCGCCCCGATCGAGGTCCCCCACCCATGAATTCACGCCAGCGCCGCGGACTGATCCTGATGCTGCTGTCGGTCCTCTGCGCGGCCGCCGCGTTCGTCGGTGTGCTGTCGGTGATCCGCAACGTCGAGTCCAAGGTCGGACCGGAACGGACCGCGTACCGGCTCCGGACGGACGTCGCCGCCTACCGTCCCCTGCAACCCGGCCAGTTCGAGAAGATCGCGGTGCCCGAGCGCTGGCTGCCGTCCACCGCCGTCACCGATCTCGGCGACCTCACCGGCAAGATCGCGGTCACCCCGCTGCGCAAGGGCTCGCTCCTCCAGGACGACATGATCGTCGCGCGGCCCGCGCTCGCGCCGGGCCAGCAGGAGATCGCCATCATGATCGACGCCGCGACCGGCGTGGCGGGCAAGATCAACCCCGGTGCGCGTGTCAACATCTATGCCACGTTCGAGGGGAAGCGACCGGAGGACAAGCCGGTCTCCAAGGTCATCGTCGCCGGGGCCCAGGTCATCGACGTCGGCAGGATGACCCCCCTGGAGGCCAAGGACCCCGGGGACACCACGAGCACCCGCCGCCCCGGCGAGGCCGTCCCGATCACCTTCGCGCTCGGCACCAAGGACGCCCAACGCGTCGCCTACGCCGAGTCCTTCGCCTCCCACGTACGGCTCGCCCTGATCGCCCCCGGCGGCGACCCCACCGTTCAGCCCGGCGACCGCACCTACACCCTGGACGGCGACAAATGACCCGGAGACACCGATGACCATCCGCATCCTCCCGGCGGTCGGCGATCCTGACGCCGCGCGCACCGTCTCCGCCCTGCTCGGACAGCTCCCCGACACGGACGCCGCGCCCCCGGTCGCCGACTCGGCGGCCCTGCTCGACGCCCTCACCCAGGCCGCGGCCGGCGCCACCACCCCAGGACCGGCCGCCGTCGGGGCGCTGCCCGAGGTCGTCCTCGTCCACGAACGCATCGGCCCGCTCCCCGCGCTCGACCTCATCCGCGAGGTGGCCCTGCGCTTCCCCGCCGTCGGCGTGGTCCTGATGACCACCGACGCCGGGCCCGCGCTGTTCTCCGCCGCGATGGACGCCGGAGCCCGCGGCCTCGTCCCCCTCCCCCTGGGCCAGGACGAACTCGCCGCCCGCGTACGGGCCGCCGCGCAGTGGGCCGCCGGGGTACGCCTCCACCTCGGCGGCGGGCAGGAGACCCCCGGGCCCGCCGGGACCCTGGTCACCGTCACCGGCGCCAAGGGCGGCGTCGGCACCACCGTCACCGCCGTCCACCTGGCCCTGGCCGCCTGCGCCACCGGCCGCGCCGCCGCCCTCGTCGACCTCGACCTCCAGTCCGGTGACGTCGCCTCCTACCTCGACGTCCGCTTCCGCCGCTCCGTCGTCGACCTCGCCGGCATCGCCGACCTGTCCGCCCGGGTCGTCCAGGAGGCCGTGCACGACCACCACACCGGACTGGGCCTGCTGCTCGCCCCGGAGGAGGGCGAACGCGGCGAGGAGGTCGACGACCGGGCCGCCCGCCAGCTCGTCACCGTGCTGCGCTCCCGCTACGACGTGGTCGTCGTCGACTGCGGCTCCCAGATGCAGTCCGCCAACGCCGCCGCCGTCGAACTCGCCGACACCGCGCTGCTGGTGACCACCCCCGACGTGGTCGCCGTGCGCGCCGCCAAACGGCAGGTCCGGCTGTGGGAACGGCTGCGCATCCGCAAGGCCGAGGACACCACCACCGTCGTCAACCGCCACACCCGCGGTACGGAGATCCAGCCCGCCCTGGTCGCCAGGGCCACCGGCACCCGCGTGGCCGCCACCACCGTCCCGGCCGCCTTCAAGGAACTCCAGCCCTGCGTCGACTCCGGGCGGATGCAGGACCTCGACGACCGCTCGGCCGTCAAGCAGGCCCTGTGGACCCTCGCCGCCGAACTGGACCTCGCCGGCCAGGTGCCCCAGGCCCGGCAGGTACGCGGCGCCCACCGGGTGCGGCCGTCGCTGACGGGCCGCAGACGCAGAGCCATAACGGCCGGGACGGGCGCGG
This sequence comes from Candidatus Streptomyces philanthi, assembly GCF_059553635.1. Lineage (NCBI taxonomy): Bacteria > Bacillati > Actinomycetota > Actinomycetes > Kitasatosporales > Streptomycetaceae > Streptomyces > Candidatus Streptomyces philanthi. Next base: position 254 of record NZ_JCANQV010000511.1, on the reverse strand, counting down.
CACGCGGCACCGGAACACCGGGCCACACCGCCCCCGGCACCGCGGCGGCCCCGGGAACACCCCAGGTCCCGCCGCCCTCGGCCGCCCCGTACGACACGGCCGTCCACCGGGAGGGCTGAGCGGTGCGGCGTCCCCTCGGGGGCAGTGACCGGGGACAGGTGTCCGTGGAGTTCCTCGGCATGCTGCCGCTCATCCTGCTCGTCCTCGTCCTGCTGTGGCAGTTCGTCCTGGTCGGCTACACCTACACGCTGGCC
>NZ_JCANQV010000510.1:0-2404 GCF_059553635.1 Candidatus Streptomyces philanthi | reverse complement strand
CTCGCGCTGCTGCTGGCGCGCCTTCAGGACGCGCCGGAGCGCACGCGGTTGCTCGCCGGGCTGCGGGCGATGGGGCTGCCCCGGTCGCGGGCACGGCGGCTGATGGTCCTGGAGGCGCTGCCGCAGGCACTGCTCGCGGCGGTCGGCGGCGTGCTGACGGGGGCGGCCACCGTCCGGCTGCTGGGCGCGGGCACGGATCTGACGCCGCTGGCGGTCCCCGGGGCCGCGGTCGACGCCCCGCGCGTCGGCCTGGAAACCTCCGCCGCTTCCCTGCTGCTGCCGTCCGCCGCGGTGGTGGTGCTGGCCCTGGTGGTGGCGGCGGCCCAGGCGTGGCGGAGCGGACGGCGACCGAGGAGCACCGAGTGGAGAGCGGGGGACGAGCGATGACGCAGCGGCCCGGGGAACGTACGGGACACGAGGGGCCGGGCCGTGGCGGGGCACCGAGCCTGGCCGAGCTGGAGCGGCGGGCGGCCTCCCGCCGCGAACGGCCCGCCTACGGGCACGACGCGTTGATCGCCTGCGACCGGCTGGTACGGGTCTTCACCACGGACGGCGTCGAGGTGCAGGCCCTCCAGGGACTCGATCTGCTGGTCGCCGAGGGCGAGTTGATGGCGCTGGTGGGCGCGTCCGGCAGCGGCAAGTCGACGCTGATGAACATCCTGGCGGGTCTCGACGTACCGACCGCGGGCGCCGCCACGGTCGCCGGACGCGATCTGCTCACCATGGACGCCCGCGCCCGTCTCGGCTACCGCCGCGAGGTCGTCGGCTTCGTCTGGCAGCAGACCGCCCGCAACCTCCTGCCGTACCTCACGGCCCTGGAGAACGTCGTACTGCCGATGCGGCTGCGCGGCGGGCGGCGGCGCGCGGAACGCGCCCGCGCCGCCGAGGAGCTGCTGTCGATGCTTTCCCTCGGCCACTGCCGCGACCGCCGCCCGCACCAGCTGTCCGGCGGGGAGCAGCAGCGCACCGCCATCGCCGTGGCCCTCGCCAACACCCCGTCCGTGCTGCTGGCGGACGAGCCGACCGGCGAACTGGACTCGCACACCGCCGAGCAGGTCTTCTCCGCCTTCCGCACCGCCAACGAGGAGCTGGGCACGACGATCGTGATCGTCACCCATGACCAGGCGGTGGCCTCCGAGGTCCGGCGCACGGTCGCGATCCGGGACGGCCGTACGTCCTCGGAGGTGCTGCGCCGCACCGAACGCGACGCGGCGACCGGCCGGGAGGCCCTGGTCGCCCGGGAGTACGCGATGCTCGACCGGGCCGGACGGCTCCAGCTCCCCGCCGAGTACACGGAAACCCTGGGGATGCGGCACCGGGTGCTGCTGGAGCTGGAGAGCGACCATGTCGGCGTCTGGCCGGACCGGTCGGCGGACGGCGGGGACGGCTCCCCGGGGCGGGGCGGCGAGGCGGCCCCGCCCGGTTGAGAGCCGGGCGGCAGGGAAATCCCTGTGCGCGGGCGGTGCGGGCGGGGTGGGATGGGCCGATGAGCGACAGACTTCCGCAGGCTCCCCTGGACCGGCTGCGGGACGCCGTACGGCGCACCCGCGAGCTGACCGCCGGCCGTCCGGCCACCGGCCGCACCCATGACGACGCCGACCCGGACATCGGCACCATCGGCACCGACAGCGCCGTCGGCTTCGACCCGTTCCCACTGCTCGGGGCGTTCCACCGCGGCGGGGTCAAGGTCGTGGTGATGGGGCAGGTGGCGGGCATCCTGCACGGGTCGGCCGAGCTGACCGGCGATCTGGACCTGCTCTGGGACGGGGCCCCGGGGCGGGCCGGGGCGCTGGCGGCGGCCTTCGCGTCCGAGGGCGCCCGCCTCACGGACGACGACGGTGTCCCGCTCGGCACCGGCCCGGACGTCTTCCGCCGCCCCAAGATCCAGTTCGACTCACCGCGGGCGGGCGGCGACTGCTGCACCCCCGCCCTGCCCTGGGGCGATCTGCCGGTCCGTGACTTCCTCGACCGCGCGCTGCCTGCCACCGGCCCGGACGGCGTGGTGGTGCACTACCTGTGCCGCGACGACCTGATCCGGATGCGGCGCGCCGTCGGGCGTCCCAAGGACCTGCGCCGGGCGGACGAACTCGCCCGGCTGCGAGCGGACGCCGTCAGACGGGGGTGACGGTCAGGCCCGGCAGCCCGGGGCCCGACGCCCGTACCGCGACGGAGCCGTAGGCGGTGCTCAGCCGCAGCCAACCACCCGCCGCGAGGAGCGCGACCGGCTGCGGCTCGGGCGCGGTCAGGGTGGTGCCCCGGGTGTCGCCGCCGCGCGCGGCGTGGGCGGCGGGGCGTACGGGGCGTAGGAAGCCCAGCGCCTGGGCGGCGTGCACGGCGCGCACCGGGAGGTGGGTGTCGCCGAGGGTGCGCGACCAGATCTCCCGGCCGATCCGGTCCCGGGCGG
>NZ_JCANQV010000509.1:0-2429 GCF_059553635.1 Candidatus Streptomyces philanthi | reverse complement strand
ACCACCCGCGCGATCCAGCGCGCCGGGGCCCGCGCGGCGCGCAGCTCCGACGCGTCGAACCCCGACAGGTAGGCGCGGGTCAGGCGCCACCACTCGGCCCGGTGGGCGGCGTCGCGGGTGTGCAGCTCACGGACGTACATCCGCAGGTCGTGGTCGGCGAACTTGGTGGCGGCGGCGCGCGCCGGCTCCTTGTGCCCCGCGTCCTCGAAGATCCGTACGGCGGTGCGGTGCGCCTCGATCCGCGCCTGCCAGTTGGCGACGTCCTGACGGGCCAGGGAGATCGACTGCCGCCCCGCCGCCCGGCGCACATGCCACACGTACACCCGGTCCGGGACGGTCACCACCCGGGGCGCGGCGGCCAGCACGCGCGCCGTGAAGACGAAGTCCTCGTAGGTGAAGCGGCCCTCGGGGAAGACGATGCCGTGGCGGTCGAGGAACTCCCGGTCGTAGAGCTTGTTGACGCACAGGGTGTCCCGCACCAGCGGGGCGAGCGCGGCGGGGGAGGAGTAGGTGCGCGGCTCCTCGTACAGGTCCGGCTGCCAGGGCACCTCGCGGCCGGACGGCAGCTCACGGCGCACACAGGCGCCGGAGGCGACGGGCGCGCCGTGCGCCTCGGCGGCCGCGAGCAGCGCCGCCGCGGCGCCCGGCGGCAGCACGTCGTCGCTGTCCAGAAACATCACATGGCGGCCCCTCGCGGCGCGCAGACCGTCGTTGCGGGGGGTGCCGCAGCCTCCGCTGTTCTCCGTACGGTGCAGCACCCGCAGCCGCGGCTCGTCGCGGGCGAGGGCGTCCAGGGCGGCGCCGGTGCCGTCGGTGGAGGCGTCGTCGACGGCGATCACCTCGACGGGGAGGTCCGCCGCCCGCTGGGCGAGGGCGGAGCGCACCGCCTCGCCGACGTGCGCGGCGTCGTTGTAGGCGATGACGATGACGCTGACCCGCGGCGGGGAGGCGAGCGCGGGCCCGGGCCGCGGCCCAGGGGCTTCGTTCACGTTCACGGCTTCCACATTTCGGTCGGAGGCATCACGAGTACGGGCGGGTTGTCCGCCCTGTCCGAGGGAACAGAAGCGGACGACCGCCGGACGGTTGCCGTGGGGCACATCGGTTTTCCGCCTCATTGCCGTCCCATGGCGCAACGGTGACCCGGTGCCTCCCGGACGATGACCCGGCGGGCTCCCCTCACCCGTGGTAACGAACCGGACGCCGTGCGATGCCGGTCTCCGCGAAACCTCCATGTACCGGCCCGCCCGCCCTCACCCCAGCAGCACCTTCGCCACCCGGGCCGCCGCCGCCCCGTCGTCCCGGTGGCAGAAGTCCCGCCGGAAGTCCGCGTACGCGTCCGCGCCGGCCCGCGCGATCGCCTCCACATCGCGCAGCGCGTCGATCAGCTCATCGGTCGACGACAGCAGCGGCCCCGGCACCCGGGCCTCGAAGTCCAGCGTGAACCCCCGCAGCACGTCCCGGTAGTGCGCCAGGTCGGGGGTGTGGAAGAGCATCGGCCGGCCGGTGTTGGCGAAGTCGGCGGCCAGCGACGAGTAGTCGGTGACCAGCACGTCCGCCGCCAGCAGCAGCTCCGTCGCGTCCGGGTGCCCGCACACGTCCCGCGCGAACGGCGCGTGCCGGGCCGGCAGCCGGTCGGCCACCAGCGGATGCCCGCGCACCAGCAGCACATGGTCCTCGCCCAGCGCCCGGCGCACCGCGTCCAGGTCGAGCGGCAGATGCAGCCGGTGGTGGGACGCGTCGTACGCCAGATCGTCGCGGGGCGTCGGCGCGTACAGCACCACCTTCTTGCCGTACGGGATGCCGAGCCGGGCACGGATCAGCCCCGCCCGCCGGGCCCGGTCCTCCGCGAACAGCGCGTCGGTGCGCGGCAGTCCGCACTCCAGCAGCGGACCCGTCCAGCCGAGCGCCCGCCGCAGCACGGCCGTGCTGTGGTCGTTCGGCGACAGCAGCACGCTCCACTGCCGCGCCGGGTCCGGCGGCGGCGCCAGATGGGGGAGCGGCGCGCACAGCGTGCCGGCCAGGTCGGCGCCGATCCGCTTGAGGGGGGTGCCGTGCCACGTCTGGACGACGGTCTGCCCGTCCCGCCGCACGAACCAGCGCGGCAGCGGCGTATTGGTCACCACCCAGCGGCTGTGCGCCAGCGCGCCGTGCCACTCGGCGCTGCCCACCACCACCGCGCGCGCCGTCCTCGGCACCGCCGTCTGCGCGTCGCGCACCGCCCACAGATGCGTCACCTCCGCGCCCGCGCGCACCAGTTCCTCGTGCACCGCCCGGGGCGAGTCGCCGTACGCCCGGCCGCCGAAGCTGCTGTAGAGGACGGTGTCGCGCAGCGGGCGGGTGCGGTGCAGCGGGTAGTGCCGCTCGCGCAGCACCCGGCGGCGGTAGGGGCCCCGGTCGACGGCGGGCAGCGACGGGCCCGCCGCGACGAA
>NZ_JCANQV010000508.1:0-2431 GCF_059553635.1 Candidatus Streptomyces philanthi | reverse complement strand
GGCGACGGCGGCGGGCAGCGCGAGCAGCAGCGCCTCGGTGAGGGCGAGCCCGGCGGTCCGGCGGCGGGAGGCGCCACGGGCCCGCAGCAGTTCCGTCTCGCCCTCCCGTTCCGTGCCGAGCATCCGGGCCACCAGTGACAGCGCGTACCCGGCGAGCAGGACGAGCTGGAGCGCGACGATCAGGATCGTCGAACGGTCCACCAGCAGCGAACGCCGCAACGTTGCGAGCGCGTCCGGCAGATCGGTGGCCGCCGTCACCTGCCCCGCGAACGCCGGGTCGGCCATCAGCGCCTTGGACGCGGCCCGCGCGGCGGAGCCCAGCGCGTCCAGCCGGTCCGCGGTCAGGGTGCGGAAGTCGGCGGTGGCGAGCCAGCCGACCGCGTCCTGGACGAGCGGGCCGTCCCGGAACGCCGCCGGGTCGGTGAGCAGCGGCCCGTACGTGGTGAAGCCCGCGCTGCGCACCCCGCGTCCGCCGAGGTCGTCGAGGCTCCAGTACGGGTCGGTGCGGTCCTTGGGCCGGAAGACGCCGGTGACCTCGACGGTCAGCCGGGCCTTGTCCGCGAGCCGGCTGGTGAGGTCGAAGCGCCGGCCGGGACCGAGACCGAGCCGCGCGGCGGCGGACTGCGGCAGCGCCACCTGGAGCGGGCCGCCCGACGCCGACGGCCAGGCGCCGTCGGTGAGCGTGACCCGGGAGCGGTCCACGACGGCGAACCGGGTGAGATCGGGCTCCTCGCCCGTACCGCCCGCGTGGTCCTGCGGGGGCCGCAGCGTCCGGGGCAGCGCGTAGGGACCGGAGCCGGTCAGGGTGCGGACCGTGAACGGCAGCCCGTCGAAGGCCCGCCGCGCCGCGTCGGCCACCGCGCGGTCCGCCGCGTGCCTCTTCTCGGCCGGAAGCTGCGCCTTGACCCGTAACGCGGCGGCCGCGGCGGAACGGGTGCCCAGGGCCTGCCGCAGTCCGGCGTCCCCGATCGCGCCGGTGTACGCGGTGAGCGTCGCCAGCACCGTCGTGGTCAGCAGCACCGACAGCAGGGCGGCGGCCGGCAGCAGCCAGTGGGCGCGCATCCGGCGAACGATGAATCCGGTCACGGTCCCCCCTGCCGCCGTCTGCATCGAAAGCCTGACCGAATGCTGTCAGGAGCGGGAGGACGGGGGAGCGGCCTTGACCGGATCGTGACCCCTGAGGGCCTGCCGTCCCACCCCCGTCCGCCTCGTGACGACGGGCCCGAGGGGGCCGCTCAGCGCGCGGTACGCGTCAGTCCGCGGTGTTGATCATCGAGGCGGCGGCGTACGTCAGGTAGTTCCACAGCTGCGTCTCGTGTTCCTCGGCGAGCTCCAGGGAGTCGACGGCCGTCCGCATGTGCCCCAGCCACGCGTCGTGCGCGGCCCGGTCGACGGCGAACGGGGCGTGCCGCATCCGCAGCCGGGGATGCCCGCGCCGCTCGCTGTACGTGCGGGGCCCGCCCCAGTACTGCATCAGGAACAGCGCGAACCGTTCCTCGGCCGGCCCGAGGTCTTCCTCCGGGTACATCGGCCGCAGCAACGGGTCCCCGGCGACGCCCTCGTAGAAACGCCGCACCAGGCGGCGGAAGGTCTCCTCGCCACCGACCTGTTCGTAGAAGGTCTGCTCCTGAAGCGTGCCGCGCGGAATCTTGTTCACCCGTCCATGGTGGCAGACGGCCCGGCGGAGGACTCCGGACGTAGGACGGGGCGGCCGGTTCCGGGCGGGGGCGGACGGGGCGCGGGGCCCGGTGCCGTAGGGCGCGCCCGTACGGCCGGGAAGCGCGCCGGGGCGCGACCGTGCGGCCGCGCCCCGGAACGGGAGGGTGCCGCCGGTCAGCCGCGGCGGACCGTGAGGGTCGTCCAGGCACCGACGTGCACCCGGTCGCCCTCGTGCAGGGGGATCGGGACATAGGGCTGGATCGGGTCCTCGGCGAGGTTCAGCGTGGTGCCGTTGGTCGAGCTCTGGTCGACCACGGCCCAGCTGCCGTCCTGCTGCCGCACCAGCATCGCGTGCTGGTGCGAGACGCCCGGGTCCTCCGGCGAACGCGCCAGGTCGACGTCCGGGGACTCACCCGTGCTGTTGCGGCGCCGGCCGATCGTGATCTGCTCACCGGCCAGCGGACGCACCTGCTCGGGGGAGTACGCGGGCAGGTTCAGCCCCGCCGCCTCCGGACCACTGCGCGCCATCATCGCCATGAAGTACTCACGGTCCGGCGCGATGGCCACCACCCATCCCTCGCCGACGACCGGCGGCCCCTGCTGCGGCGCCCCGGCCTCGGGCCACCGCTGCTCCGCCTGCGGGGCGTCGTACGCACCGCCCTGCGGCTGCTGCCCGTACGGGCCGGGCTGCTGCGGGAACGGCGGGGGTTGCTGCCCGTCGAACGGGGCGGGCTGCTGCTGCCCGTCGAACGGGGCGGGTGCGGCGGGCGGG
>NZ_JCANQV010000507.1:0-2460 GCF_059553635.1 Candidatus Streptomyces philanthi | reverse complement strand
AGGGTCGCGGCCCCGGCCAGCAGGGTCCATCTGCGCGTGAGCGCCACGTTCGGCACGTTCCTCTTCCCGGGGTCTTCCGTAGTGATCACCGCAGGCGAGCGTAGCTGTGACCGGCCGCCGAATCGTCAGTACCCCGCCGGAACAGATAGGCTTTGCCCCGGCACACGACCCACCTACAACAGCACACGCGGCCGAGGAGTCACCCGGATGAGCACCACCCAGAGCGAGAGGCTGCGCGGGCTGCTTGAACCGCTCGTCGCCGCACGAGAGCTGGATCTGGAAGAGATCGAGGTGACCCCCGCGGGCAAGCGGCGGGTGCTGAGGATCGTGGTCGACTCCGACGAGGGCGTGCAGCTGGACGAGTGCGCCGAGCTGAGCCGCGAGGTCTCGCAGGTCCTCGACGACACCGACGCCATGGGCGGCGCCCCCTACACCCTTGAGGTGACCTCACCGGGCGCCGACCGGCCGCTGACCGAGCTGCGCCATTACCGCCGCGCCACCGGACGCCTCATCAGGGCCCGGCTCGGCGACGGCGGCGAACTGGTGGCCCGGATCACGGGCGTGGACGAGGACGGCCTCGACCTTGAGGTGCCCGGGGTCAAGGGGCGGAAGCCGACCACGAGGCGCCTGGCCTTCGACGAGATCGCCAAGGCGCGGGTCGAGCTGGAGTTCAACCGTAAGGCCGTCAAGGCCGATGACAACGAGAACAAGGAGGAGGCGTAGCCGTGGACATCGACATGAGTGCCCTGCGGGGGCTGGTGCGGGAGAAGGAGATCTCGTTCGACCTGCTGGTCGAGGCGATCGAGTCGGCCCTCCTCATCGCGTACCACCGCACCGAGGGCAGCCGCCGCCAGGCGCGGGTGGTGCTGGACCGCAGCACCGGACACGTCACGGTGTGGGCGAAGGAGGACCCGGCGGACCTGGAGGAGGGGGCCGAACCGCGAGAGTTCGACGACACCCCCTCCGGTTTCGGCCGGATCGCGGCGACCACCGCCAAGCAGGTCATCCTGCAGCGGCTGCGGGACGCCGAGGAGGAGATCACGTTCGGTGAGTTCGCCGGACGCGAGGGCGATGTCATCACCGGCGTCGTCCAGCAGGGCAAGGACCCCAAGAACGTCCTGGTCGACGTCGGCCCCCTGGAGGCCATCCTGCCGGTGCAGGAGCAGGTCCCCGGTGAGGAGTACACGCACGGCACCCGGCTGCGCTCGTACGTCGTACGGGTGGCCAAGGGCGTCCGCGGTCCCTCGGTGACGCTGTCGCGCACCCACCCGAACCTGGTGAAGAAGCTCTTCGCCCTGGAGGTGCCGGAGATCGCGGACGGGTCGGTGGAGATCTCCGCCATCGCACGGGAGGCCGGGCACCGCACGAAGATCGCGGTCCGCTCGACGCGCTCCGGGCTCAACGCCAAGGGCGCCTGCATCGGCCCGATGGGCGGCCGGGTGCGCGCCGTGATGGCCGAGCTGAACGGTGAGAAGATCGACATCGTGGACTGGTCGGACGACCCGGCCGAGCTGGTGGCGCACGCGCTGTCGCCGGCCCGGGTCTCCAAGGTCGAGGTCGTCGACCTGGCGGCGCGCTCGGCCCGGGTGACCGTGCCGGACTACCAGCTGTCGCTGGCCATCGGCAAGGAAGGGCAGAACGCCCGGCTCGCGGCCCGGCTGACCGGCTGGCGGATCGACATCCGCCCGGACACGGAGCAGCAGGCGCCCCAGCACTGAGCGTGACCGTCCTCGCGGCCCTCCGGCGGAAAACCGGTGGTGCCGCGGGGACGGACAGGGAATTCTGAGCGGCTGTTCGGTCGTTACCCCATCGGGGTGAGGCCGTTGCGGGGAGGTAGACTTAAACGGTGTCTGGCCGGACGCATGCCCGCGCATGCCCTGAACGCACCTGTGTGGGGTGCCGGGAGCGAGCGGCCAAGGGCGATCTGCTGCGCATCGTGGCGATCGGGAGTGAGTGCGTTCCCGACCCGCGCGGTACGCTGCCCGGCCGGGGCGCGCATGTGCACCCCACACGGGTCTGTCTCGACCTGGCGGTCCGCCGCCGGGCGTTCAACCGGGCCTTCCGGGGCCCGGGACCGTTCGACACGACGGCCTTGCGCCGCCACGTCGAACGCACCGAGCGGCAACCCTTGCAATAAAGCAGTACACACGCACAGCGCACGGAAAACCGTGCGGTCAGGTACCTCGCGAGTCGGAAGTAGGTCGAGATTGCGATGAGCACTCGATGAGTACGCGATGAGTACGCCCATGAAGTAGCGACGGTCCGGTGGACACCCGGACCTAGAAGGAGCGAAGTGGCTAAGGTCCGGGTATACGAACTCGCCAAGGAGTTCGGAGTGGAGAGCAAGGTCGTCATGGCCAAGCTCCAAGAACTTGGTGAATTCGTCCGTTCGGCGTCCTCGACGATCGAGGCGCCGGTTGTTCGCAAGCTGACCGATGCTTTCCAGGGGGGCGGCAGCGG
>NZ_JCANQV010000506.1:0-2480 GCF_059553635.1 Candidatus Streptomyces philanthi | reverse complement strand
GCCGGCGCGCGGCGCGCCGGCTGCCGACAGGCGGATCGGGCGGGCCCGCGGACCGGTGGTTCCGCGGGCCCGCCCTCGTGGCGGACCGACGTGAGAGAAGGCAATTGCATGGCCCGCAAGAGGAGCGGCGACCGTACGCCGCGTCGGACGTTCTGGTTCAGGACCCTGGGAGCGGTCGCGGTGTGCGGCATCGCGGCGGGCGGCCTGATCACCTACCGGGCGGTCTCCGGCAACGGCACCACGAGCAGACCGGTGACGGTCGACGAGGCGTCCCGTATGGCGCTGTCACGCCTGACGCTGTATCAGTCCAGCCCGGTGGCCGTGACCCTCACCGCATCCGAGGGCAGCGGTGTGGTGATACGGGTGAAGGGCGTCGTGGACTACCGCAGCCACCGGGCCGTGGGCAGCTACCGGATCACCGGGACCACCGGGAATCCCGGCCACGGCCTGATCGTCTGGGACAGCCGCGGCCTCGGACTGGCGCCGGAACCGCAGGGCGCCGGCGGCCCGCCCTGGCGGCAGGCCGAGCACGTCCCCCGGTCCGGCTGGTCACCGCGCGCCTACACCAAGGACCCGCTGGACTCCGGCCTCCGATTACTGACCCAGCTCGGCGCGGACCGGCCCGACAACGCGCTGCTGCTCGCGCAGTCCGGGCCCCGGTGGCTGGGGCGCGACCGGATCGGCGGCCGGGACTACGACAGGTTCTCCGGGCCGCGCTCGCGGGGCGCCGCCCGGGACGGTGGCGGGTTGTCGCCGCTGACGTACTGGATCGACGGCGACGGCGGGCTGCGGCGGGTGACGATGCGCATGCCGGGCCTGGGCACCCCGACCACCGTGGAGATCACCGGGCGCGACGGCGGGGCGAAGCTTCCCGAGGCGCCGTGGCTCACCGGCTGACACCGCGGTACCGGGGCCCCGGCGTGCCCGGTCGGTACCGGCCGCGCTCAGCGCGGACGCGGCAGGGCGTCCTGGCTGGTCGGCAAGGGGTAACGGTCCGGGTCGACCGCCCCGGGGAGGTGGGTTGCCGGGCGGCCGGGGACCGTGGGGTCCGGCATCGACGGTTGGGCGGGCGGGACGGGCACGGAGTGGAACGCGGTGCCGGGCGGCGGCTGGACGGGCTCGGGGTGCCCGGCCGGAAGGGCCCGGTGGCGAGTGGCCCCGCACCGGGCGAGGTCCTCCAGATTGCTGGGGCTCTGCGTCCCGGGCGCGTTGCCGGTGAAGCAGTTGCCGGGGTCGGCCGCGGCCGTCACCAGGTCGGCGCCGTTGGCCGTGACGCGGTTGTCCGCGACGCGGTTGCCGCGGGCCGGGTGCCCGGGAACGTCGGTGACCAGGATGCCTGCCGCGTGATTGCCCCGGACGAGATTGCGCAGGACCTGGTTCTTCGTTCCCCCGCCGATCCCGACGCCGATGCCGAACCCTCCGTCGGCCTGCTCGGGCGAGTCCGAGGCGTTGTTACCGGCGATCACATTGCCCGCGATCACCGCGTCGTGCTGCGGAGCCAGGGCCTCCAGATCGTTGGAGTTCACCGTCACCCCGACGCGGTTGCCGACGACGCGGTTGCCCAGCACCGTCAGGCCCTCCGAGGCATTGGTGATCTCGATGCCGACCGCGTTGCGCTCCACCGTGTTGCCGCGCACCAGGGTGTCGCAGGGCCGGCACTGGCCGACGTAGATACCGGAGTCGGCCTGGCCCGAGGCGTAGGAGTCCTCGATGACGCCGCCGCGCGCGTCGAAGGCGTAGATGCCGTAGAGCCCGTTGTTGTACGCGGTGACCCGGGAGGCGCGGAATCCCCGCACCGCCGGGAACCGGGCGGTGTCCAGCGGGTCGTAGGCCGATCCGCCCGCGCCGCGCCGCTGCAACCGTTCGTCGGTGACGCCGGTGAACAGGACGCCGTTGGCGAGGTAGCCGCGCACGGTGAGGTTCTCCACCACCGATCCGGCGCCGGTGACGGTGATGCCGTTGGCCAGTCGCAGACGGCCGTCGAGGACCACCTTGTTCCGGTCCGTGCCGCGCACCACCACCCGTGGCACGCTGACCCGCACACTCTCGTGGTACACACCGGGCCGCACCAGCACCGTGTCCCCCGCGCGCGCGACGTCCACCGCCCGCTGCACCGTCCGGAAATCCTCCGGGACGCGAAGCACGTTCCCGGGCGGATGCCGGTCGCCGGACGGCTTCGCCCCGTCCGGCGAACAACCGGCGGCCAGCATCCCGACCGGGACCAGCAGGATCGGTAAGTACCGCAGCGTCATCGTCCGGAACACCGGGGACCGGCGCGCCTTACGGGCCAACAGGCAACGAAAAATGAGGAGTTGCATGACAGGCGTTCTATCGCCTCCAATGTCGCCCATGCCTACCGAACCAGGAAATACGCAGGATCCGGCACGGTCCACCGCATCCGGTTGGGGGCGCAGGGCCCTGCTCGGGGCCGGCGCGGCGCTGGCCGCCGGGATCGGCGCCGCGGCGGGGCGAACGGCGGG
>NZ_JCANQV010000505.1:0-2486 GCF_059553635.1 Candidatus Streptomyces philanthi | reverse complement strand
GCCGCCCCCGGCGCACCGAGGGGGGCGGAATGCCACTGATCGAGACGCTGGCACGGGCGGAGGCCGCGGCCGCGGGCCGGGCCCGTCCGCTGACGACGGTCCGCCACCGCCATCTGTCCGACCACCCGCTGGTCCTCGTCCCGTTGACGACGTCCGGTGAGGCGGGCGCGCCCCTGGGCGCCATGGTCGGCACGGACCGCGCGGAGCCGCTGCTGCTCGTCGTCCCGCAGCCGCGCAACCGCGATCTGCGGTTCGCGTTCCTCTCCGCGCTGGCCGAGGCGGTCCTGCCGTACGTGGACGGCTTCGCGGACGACGTCGAGACGGTGGAGCGCAAGGAGACCGACCCGGAGACCGGCAAGAAGGTCCCGGTGGCCGCCGAACTGTGCGCGGACGCCCCGCAGCTGATCGTGCCGAGCGCGCCCGGCGTCGAGTTCGTCCGGCTGCTGGGCCGGTCGATGCGGTTCCGGCGGACGGCCGAGCAGGACCCGCAGGCCGCGTACCCCGCGCCGCCGCACGTCCCGCTGCTGGGCCGCTGGTTCACCCATTTCGGGGAACGGGCCCGGGTGCCCGGCTCCTGCCTGCTGCTGGCGATGACGGAGCTGCTGTCCCGTCACTGGGCCACCGGACAGAGCGCGTTGGAGGACCAGCATCTGGGCGCGCTGCTGGCCTGGATCGACCCGCCGCCGGGTGTGTCCGGCCGGGCGGCGGCCGAGCGCGCGGAGACGGCGCGGGACGCGGACGGGCAGCTGGAGTGCCCGCCGGCCGGCCCGGCCACGGACCCGGCGTTCGACAACCGGCTGCTCGCGCCCGCCATCGCCCGGTACGACGCCGGTCCGCCGGGCGCCGAGGACGAGGTCCGCACGCTGGTCGCCGGGCAGTTGCGCCCCACGTGGGAGGCGGTCTGGCACGGCCTGGACCTGCTGCGTGCCCTGCCGCCGGGCGCCCGCGTCGCCGACCGCTTCACCCGCGACCGCTGGTCGTACACCGGCCACCGCGACCGGCTGCGGGCCGGGGAGCCGCCGCAGCCGCGGCGCGACGACGCGGTCACCGCCGCGCAGAAGCTCGCCGCCCGGGAGACCGCGCAGGCCCGGCTGGACGCCCAGGAGGCCCTGGACGACCCGCTGGTGATGGCCGGCCGGCGGCTGGCCGGGGAGGCGTTCGCCGGGACGGTCACCACCGTGGAGGAGGCGTACTCCGAGGGCCGGCGGCCGATGCCGCGTCCCTTGGTCACGGTGCGCACGGACGACCGCCCCGAGCTGGCCGAAGGGGTCAAGCTGTACCGCGTCACGGGCGGCGGGGGGACGCAGAGCGCCGAGTTCGTGGCGTACGGGCCCGAGGGGCCGGGCAGTGTGACGGTGCGTCTGACCGGCGGCATGGGGCGCGGGAGGACGCCGGAGCCCGGCTCGGTCCCCGAGGCGGGCGACGCGGTGTGCTGGACGCTGTTCCCGCACGCCCCGCGCGGCGGCCCCCAGCTGCCCGCCCCGGAGGAGACGCCGTGGACGCACGGCGGCCCGCCCGCCGAGGGCGGCACCGGTGACGCCCCCGACCCGATGACCGCGGAGGACTTCCTGTGATCCCCGACGAGCCGGAGGCGGCGCCCGCCCGGCCGCCGTTCGACCCCGGTGCGGCGGCCGCCGCCGCGACCGAGGCGATCCTGCGCGACACCCTGCACAGCCCCCGGCGCGGGGTGGTGGTGGACTCCCCGCCGGGCGCGGGCAAGTCCACGCTGGTGGTGCGCGCGGCCCGGGAGCTGGCCGCGGCCGGGCGCCGGCTGATGGTGGTGGCGCAGACCAACGCGCAGGTGGACGACCTGGTGCTGCGGCTCGCCGAGAAGGACCCCGAGCTGCCGGTGGGACGACTGCACAGCAGCGAGCCGGGCGCCTTCGACCCGGCGCTCTCCGCCCTCCCCTCGGTGCGCACCTCCGCGAAGGCGGCCGATCTCGCGGGGATGGACATCGTCGTCTCGACGGCGGCGAAGTGGGCGTACACCAAGGTCGACGAGCCGTGGCGGCACGCCATCGTGGACGAGGCGTACCAGATGCGGTCGGACGCTCTGCTGGCCGTCGCCGGTCTCTTCGAACGGGCGCTGTTCGTCGGCGACCCGGGGCAGCTCGACCCGTTCAGCGTGGTGGGCGCCGAGCAGTGGGCGGGGCTCAGCTACGACCCGTCGGCGAGCGCGGTGTCCACGCTGCTGGCGCACAACCCGGATCTTCCGCAGCACCGGCTGCCGGTCTCCTGGCGGCTGCCCGCCTCGGCGGCGCCGCTGGTGTCCTCCGCGTTCTACCCGTACACGCCGTTCCGCAGCGGCACGGACCACGGCGACCGGCGGCTGTCGTTCACGGTGGCGGGCGACGGCTCCGCCGTGGACCGGGTGCTGGACGAGGCCGCGGTGTCGGGCTGGGGACTGCTGGAACTGCCCGCCCGGCACACCCCGCGGACGGACCCGGAGGCGGTACGCGCGGTGGCCCGGGTGGTGCGCGGGCTGC
>NZ_JCANQV010000504.1:0-2493 GCF_059553635.1 Candidatus Streptomyces philanthi | reverse complement strand
TCGTCCGCCTTCTCCTCCTGCCGGTCCCGGTCGTCGCCCTCGGCGGCCGCCCGTTCGCGTTCGGCCGCGAGGGCCGCGGCCTCGTCGGTGACCGGCTCGGGCGCGACGGCCGCCAGGAACGGCGGCGGCCCCTGTTCCGTCTCCTCGACGAGATCCAGCAGCCGGTCGAGTTCGGAGCTGAACAGCCGTACGGACAGCCGGTCCAGCACCGCGTCCTGGACCTCCGGAGCCAGCCGCGTCAGCCGGCCCCGTACCCGCCCCGACCGGTCCTCCGGGTCCCCGCGCAGCGACCGCAGCACCCCGTTCGCCAGCCGGTCGACCAGTGTCGCCGGATCGGTCCTCTCCCGGCGGGAGCGGTCCGCGTCGACGGTCGCGTACCGCATCCAGCCCTGGGTGGCCCGCCCCTGCTCCACCTCGGCGGCAGGCCGCTCACCGCGTACGGAGCCGAGCATCGTGGCACGGACCGTGTCCCGCACCGCCGACTCCGCCTCCCGTTCCACCCCCTCCTGCGGCAGGCTCACCGCGCCGAGGTCGCGGCCCGCCCGTAAGGTGCCCAGGCCGTGCGGGTCCTGGACGGTGTGCAGCAGTTCGTGGGCGAGGAGGTGGCGTCCGTCCGCCGTGCCGGGGCGGTAGGCGCCCTCGCGGAAGAAGATGTCGCGGCCGACGGCGAAGGCGTCCGCGCCCATCAGGTCCGCGAGGTGGGCCGAGTCCCGGTCGGTGTGCAGCCGGACCTGGCCGAAGTCGTGGCCGAGTTGTTCCTCCAGCTCGCGGCGGACACCCGGGTCGAGGGGCCGGCCGGCGCCGCTGACGATGTCCTTCGGCTCCGGGACCCGCTGCCGGGGGCGCTCCCGGCGCCTGCGGCGCCTCTCCTGTGCCGACGGGCGGGTCTCCCGCGCGGACGGCCGTGCGGTGCTCATCGTGCCTCCCCCCGGCCCGAGAGTCCCGCGTGCACCGCGCGGGCCAGGGCCTCACCGAGACGTACGGGGGAGGAGGTCGGCGGCAGCGGTGGCAGCCCGCCGAGATCCTCCAGCGTCACATCCGTACCGTCCGACGCCAGCGGGACCCCTCTCTCCCGTACGAGACGGGCCAGTTCCCGGCGGAACGCCTCCGTCAACCGGCCGGTGTCCAGCCGAGCGTCGAAGCCGTCGAGGACCACCTCGCCGATGTCGACACGGAAGGACGACGGGGCGTCCCCCGGGGTGTTCCCTGCCTCGTTCAGACCCATCCGTGGACCTCCGACGGCGTCAAGGAGCGTTCCAGCTTCAGGTATTCGGTACGGGCCGCGGCCAGCATGTGACGCATCCGGAGGCGGTCGCCCTCCTCGGCGGCGAGGAACGCGCCGGACAGCGCGATGTTGCGGATCGAACCGCCCGCCACGGTCAGCCGCGCCAGCAGATCCGGGTCCAGGTCCTCGGCGGGGGCGCGCGCGGGCAGCACCCGGCGCCAGATCTCCGCGCGCTCCTTCTCGCCCGGGAAGGGGAAGTCGACGACGAAACGGATACGGCGCATGAAGGCCGTGTCCAGCGCCTTCTTCATGTTGCTCGTCAGCACGGCGAGACCCCGGTACGCCTCCATGCGCATCAGGAGGTAGCTGACCTCCAGGTTGGCGTAGCGGTCGTGGCTGTCCTTGACCTCGCTGCGCTTGCCGAAGAGGGCGTCCGCCTCGTCGAACAGCAGGAGGGCGCCGCCGCGCTCGGCCGCGTCGAAGACCTTGCCGAGGTTCTTCTCCGTCTCGCCGATGTACTTGCTGACCACCTGCGAAAGGTCGATGACGAACAGATCCAGGCCCAGCTCCCCGGCCATGACCTCGGCCGCGAGGGTCTTGCCCGTACCGGAACCGCCCGCGAACAGGGCGGTGACGCCCAGCCCGCTGCGCAGCGCCTCGGCGAAGCCCCAGTCCTGGTGGACGGTGCCGCGCCGGCGGACATGCGCGACGATCTCGTGCAGGACGCGCGACTGGCGGTCGGCGAGCACCAGATCGTCCCAGCCGGCGCGCGGGGCGATCCGGCGGCCCAGCCCGTCCAGGCCCATCCGCGCCTCGCGCAGCCCCGTCCGCCAGGCCAGCGTGGCGGCGTCCGGCGCGCCGGAGCCCGGCAGATCACGCCGCACGATCGAGGCGACGGACCGTACGACATGGGGCGGCAGCTGGAACTGGGCCACCAGGGACTTCAGTTGCCCGTCCGCCATCCCCGGGACGCCCGCGAACGCCTCGGCCCACAGGTCCGTCTGCTCCTCGTCGGACAGCTTCGGCACCGTGACCCGCTCGCCGTGCCGCCGGTCGGCCGGCCGGGGGCCGGCACCGGAGACGACCAGGGGGACGGCCGTACCCGTGAGGAACGCGTCGGCCGCCGCCTGCTGCTCACGGGACAACTCCCCGGCCTCGACCAGCAGCGCGGCCGGCAGCAGTACCGCCTCGCGCTGCCACAACCGGGCGAGCCGGTCGCGCTCCGCCGCCTCGGCCGGTATGTCGTCGGCGGCCATCGCGTACAGGCC
>NZ_JCANQV010000503.1:0-2497 GCF_059553635.1 Candidatus Streptomyces philanthi | reverse complement strand
GGGGGCTCCAGCGCCACCCGCGCGCGGGCCACCTGGAGGGACTCCATGGTGGCGTCATGGCGGATCTCGGCGTGGTTCCAGGCGCGTTCCGCGGGCTGCCACAGGGTGATGAGATGTCCGGTTCCGGTGCCGGTCGCCTCGGCCAGGGAGACCACCGCGCGCAGGGGCGGCAGCAGTTCGCCGTCGAGGCAGCGCCGCCAGGACTCCTCGTCGAGGCCGGTCCGTGCGGCGAGCGCGGGGACGGTCAGCCCGCCGCGCTCGACGATGTCCCGCAGCCGGGTGGTGAATTCCCTGATCTCCGGCGCGAGTTCCTCCGGCAGCTCCTTCCAGCGAGGCATGGCCTCTCCCTTTTCCCTCTCCCCTGATGGCGCGTCGCGCGCCGTGTGATCACCGTCCGTCCCCCGCGCTCAGGATGCCAGCTCCACGGCCGGCCGCGCACACGCCCGTCCGGGGCACGCCCCGCCCCAACGCGGGGGAACGGGAGGGATGTTGCGGGACGGAAGGGTCATCCCGTGCCGAAACACTCCAGGGTGCCGCCGTGCGCCGGAAGCAGGCAGATCCGGGCGGCCGTCCGGGGGCCGTGGCCCGCGGGTGTCATGGGGGTGGAGAGTTGACTTCCGCTCCCCGCCTTAAAAGGCGGGGATTCCTACCACGGTCGGCTGACCGTCTCGGTGGGTTCCTGCTTCACCGCGCTGTGCCGGTACGGGTACCGGTCTTACCTGCGCTCGACAGGCTGGCACCGCCAGTCCGGCGGCCTTGGCGACGTTGACCGCCGCGTTGATGTCGCGATCGAGGACGGACCCGCACGCCCCGCACTCCCAGATGCGGATGTGGAGGGGCTTGGGCCCGTCCTTGACGCCGCACACGCAGCAGACCTGTGAGGTCGGCTCGAACCGCCCGACGCGGTGGAAGGACCGGCCGGACTTCGCGGCCTTGTACTCCAGCATCGCGACGAACGCAGACCATCCGGCGTCGTGGACGGACTTGGCCAGGCGTGTACGGGCGAGTCCCTTGACCGCCAGGTCCTCCACGGCAATCGCTTGGTTCTCACGAATGATCCGTGTGGAGAGCTGGTGGTGGAACTCGCGCCGTGCGTCGGCGACCCGCGCGTGAGCACGGGCGACCTTGACGCGGGCCTTGGTCCTGTTGCTGCTTCCCTTGGCCTTGCGGCTCAGGCGCTTCTGTTCGCGCTTGAGCTTCTTCCCGGCCCGGCGCAGGAAGCGCGGGGCGTCGATCTTCGTGCCGTCGGAAAGGACGGCGAAGTGCCCGAGACCGAGGTCGATGCCGACGACCGGTTCCGCGTCGGGCAGCGTCTCGGGTTCGGTCCCGACGACGAAGGACGCGAAGTACCTGCCGGCCGCATCCTTGACCACCGTCACTGTGGACGGGACCGAGGGCAGGCCGCGGGACCACTTCACCCGCACATCGCCGATCTTCGGCAAGGACAGGTCCCCGCCGGTGGTGATCTTCCAGCGGGCGTTGACGGTGAACCGTACGGCCTGCCGGTTGTCCTTGCGGGACGTGAAGCGGGGTGCGCCCACGCGCGGGCGCTTCCCCTTCAGCCCGTCGAAGAAGTTCCGGTACGCCGCCTCCAGGTCCCTCAGGGACTGCTGCAGCACCACGACGGACACCTCGCCGAGCCAGGCGCGCTCGTCGGTCTTCTTCGCCTCGGTGATCAGCAGCTTGGACAGGTCCCCGGTCCTGGGGAACGCCTCGCCTGCGGCACGGGCGCTCTCGCGAGCGCGCAACGCGTCGTTGAACACGACGCGGGCGCACCCGAACGCCTGGGCCAGCGCGGAGCGCTGAGGACCGTTCGGGTACAGGCGGAAGCTGTACCTCAACTGCACACCAACCAGCGTACTACGGTTGGTTTATGGCCGAGTGTCAGAACATTCGAACTGGTCGTCACTGCGCTTTCGTCCTCCACGCCCACTTGGTTTTCGTGGCGAAGTACCGGCACAAGGTCTTCAAGGGCACGCACCTGACGCGCATGGAGGAGATCACGCGCGCCGTGCGCGAGGACTTCGAGTGCGAGCCGGTGGAGTTCAACGGCGAGAACAACCACGTCCACCCGCTGGTGAACTTCCCGCCGAAGGCGGCCCCGTCCAAGCTGGTCAACTCGCTGAAAGGCGTCAGCTCCCGCAGGCTCCGCCAGGAGTTTCCCGGCCTCGTCCGGCACTACTGGCAGGCTCAGCGGCTGTGATCCGGTTCCTACTTCGCCGGATCAGTCGGCGGCGCGCCACTGTCGATCGTCCGTCAGTACATCGAGCAGCAGAACCGTCCGCTCTAGCCAGCGGGTCAAAGCAGCGCTCAGAATCGCTTCACCTCCCCCGTAAACAGGGGAGCACTGCGATGAGTCCCGGTAGCCGTCGGCGGCGGCCCGGTCGGCGGTCGCGGCCCGGGTGGGGGCGCCCGGGACGCGCAGTTCGACGCGGTCGCCGACGCCGAGGCGCATCGCCCGCGCCCACACCGCGTCGCACGGCGCCAAGTAGCGCAG
>NZ_JCANQV010000502.1:0-2498 GCF_059553635.1 Candidatus Streptomyces philanthi | reverse complement strand
GCTGACGCGCCGCGCCCGACGGCATCACCGTCGTCTCGTTCCCCGTCGCCTCCCGCGCCCGCTCGGGGCCCGTCGGCACCGTGCCGTCCGGCGACACCGGCAGTTCGAGGACGTACGCACTGCCGCCCGCGCCCGGCCCGCCCGGCACCGGGTGCGACTGGAGCAGCCCGCCGTGCTGCCGCACGATCCCGCGCACGATCGGCTCATGGACCGGGTCGCCGCCCTTGTACGGGCCGCGCACCTCGATCCGTACGACGTCCCCGCGCTTCGCCGCCGCCACCACGATCGTCGAGTCCGTCCCCGGACGCCCGCCCGCACCGGACTCCGCGGGGGCGTCGGGACCGGGCGTCCGGCCCGTCGTGTCCGCGCCCGCCACATCCGCGATCAGATGCGACAGGGCCAGCGCGATCCGGTCCGCGTCAACGGTCGCCTCGATCGGCGGCGCGTGCACCGCGAACTGCGCCTGCCCCGGACCGATCAGCTCGACGGCCCCCTCGACACCGGCCGCCACGACCTTGTCGAACGCGACCTTCTCCCGCTTGAGCCGCTCCCGGCCCGCGTCCAGCCGCTGGAAGCGCAGCACGTTGTCGACCAGCGCCGTCATCCGGGAGTGGCCCGCGGCGAGGTGGTGCAGGATCTGGTTCGCCTCCGGCCACAGCTGGCCCGCCGGGTCGGACGCCAGGGTGTTCAGCTCACCGGCCAGCTCCTCCAGCGGCCCGCGCAACGACTGCTCCAGCACCGCCAGCAACTGGGCGTGCCGGGCCGTCAGCGCGTCGAACGGACGCCGGTCGGTGAAGGTCATCACCGCGCCGACGAGCTGGTCACCGTCCCGCACCGGAGCCGTCGTCAGGTCGACGGGCACCGAACGCCCGTCCTTCGCCCACAGCGCCTGCCCCCGCACCCGGTGCTTGCGCCCCGACCGCAGCGTGTCGGCGAGCGGCGTCTCCTCCCACATCAGCGGCGAACCGTCCGCCCGCGAGTGGTGGATCAGCGGATGCAGCTTCTTGCCGCCCAGCTCGCTCGCCCGGTAGCCGAGGATCTGCGCCGCCGACGGGTTGACGAGGACGACCCGGCCCTCGGAGTCGATACCGACCACACCCTCGGCCGCGGCCCGCAGGATCATCTCCGTCTGCCGCTGCTGCCGCGCCAGCTCGGTCTCGGTGTCCAGCGTCCCCGTCAGGTCCCGGACGACGAGCATCAGCAGCTCGTCACCGGTGTACCCGCTGCGGTGATCGGCGTACGCGGCCTCGAAGGCCGACTCGTACGGGGTACGGCCGTCCTCCAGATTGGCGCTGGTCACCTCGACCAGCAGCTCCGTGCCGTCGGTCCGCCGCGCGATCATCCGCGTCGGCTTCGTCCGGACGGTCTCGGACCGGTCGTCAGGGCGCCGCATGGACCCCGGGATGCGCTTGGAGTCGAAGGTCGGCAGCAGATCGAGCAGCCCGCGCCCGACCAGTGCGGTACCCGGCGCCTCGAACGTCTCCAGGGCGATGGTGTTGGCGTTGACGACCGTGCCGTTGCAGTTGACGAGCAACAGGGCGTCAGGGAGAGCGTCGAGTATGGCTGCGAGGCGAGCAGCGCCTCGGGATGGCCTGCTGCTCACGACGACGCTTCCTCCCTGTTACCGCACCTTGCGGGTCCGCCGGGGCGGACCACTGGAAGGGAGTCTACGGGCAGTTGCCGATGAGGCCGATGCGGATCATGGGGAGGCCGTGCCACGGCCCTGTGCGACTCCCCGCACGCCCGACATGTGCCCCGCGTCCTGAACTGCCGCCCCACTCCGCCACGAAACGGGGCAGGGGGGCGGGAGTGGTGAGGAGCGGTGGGTGGGGGCGTGCGGTGGGGGTGGACGTGTGGCTGCGTGGTGTGAGGGGACGTGCCGTGTGGCCGGGTGGGGGTACCGGTCGGCCGGTGGGGCGCGGTGCCGGGCCGGACCGTCGTCCCGTGCGCCTGTGCGCGGTGACGTGCGCGTCCTACGGGGGCGCCGTTCCGCCGGCCGGTCACGGCGCCGCGCGTCCGCTGCCGGTCGCGTCGGTGTGCCCCTCGTCCGGCGTCTTCTCGGTCGTACATCGTTGACGCCCCGTCTCACGCGCTCGTGGGAGGGAGCAGCGGCTCGAAACGGCGCCAACGATGGGTCTCGCACCCGTTGGTGCGCCGGAAGTCGGCGTCCACCGGGCGCCCCGCCCACGTCCCGGAGACATGCGCCGTGGCCGGTCCGCCGTACTCCGCCGTGCAGGACGCGCCCGGCGGCACCGGAGCGAAGAGATCCGTCCCCCACCGGGTGAGCGTGTCCAGCCGCTCGCACGCCCGCCGGGCATCGGGATGATCACCACCGGCGGGGTGGCAGTACAGCTCGAACCTGCCGTCCGTCCGCTCCGACCCGGACCGCGCGACGGTGACGACGAGGTGATCCACCACGGCCCGCCCACCCGGGCCCCCGTCGCCTACGGGGAGCGGCCCGGCCGTACCGGAGGACCGGCCGGCCCCGGAGGCCGCGG
>NZ_JCANQV010000501.1:0-2537 GCF_059553635.1 Candidatus Streptomyces philanthi | reverse complement strand
GGGTCGCGGCATCCCCGTGGCGTCGGCGCCGGCGCGGGGCAGTGCGCGGGTGGCGTCCGGGTCGGCCTGCGGGAGGGCGCGCGTGGCGTCCGGGTCGACGGCGGGCAGCATCCGGGTCGCCTCGTCCTCGGGGGCGGACAGGTCCGGCGCCGCCTGCGGCAGCGGGCGCGTCGGGTCCGCCCCGGGAACGGGCGGCAGGGTTGTGGTGACGGGGGCGTGCGGCGCCCCCTTCTTCCCGGGTGCCTTGTCCGGCTTCCCGCCGGAGGGGCGGTGGGGCTTGGGGCGGGCGGCGGTGCGTGACGCCTCCTTGATCTGCTCGCCGGTGCGCCGGAAGAGATGCTGGAAGACCGATCCGCCGGTGGTGGCCACGACACTGACCACGCCCGCGCCGATGATGGTGCCGTACACGCCGAGCTGGCCCGCGAGGTACGCGGCGCACGCCGCGGCGAGTGCGCTGCCGGCGACCTGAGGGACGCTCAGGTCGAGCCGCTTCTCCTTCTTCTTGTCATCGCTTTCGGTCTTTTCGTCCATCTGCGGCCCTTGGGTGCCCTTCGATCCGTCGTGCACCCAGAAGAACCCCCGGAATGAGGCGAATGGTTCCGGATACGGATTTTCTGTGAACAACGCCACCCACGCCGAAAGTAGAGAAGTCGACAAGGCGACTCCGCGACGTCCTCGGGGCGCAACTCACGCGGCGCGGCGGTGCACCCCGGTGGCCCGAATGGAGTACTGTGGCGAGCCCTGGCCCGGGATTCCGTCCGGCTGCCCGGACTCCCGGAAGGGGCCCCGCAGACGGCCCCCACCTCGGAGCGAGGCCGCCCGGCGCGGGTGACCGGTCCCGGGAAACCGACACGGTCACCGAGAGTGGCGAACCGGCAACCGTGTCATGAGGGCGTTTTCGGGCCACGGTCCGACACGCCGGTTAACTCGGCAATGTTGTGGCAGGCTGCACCCGGGCAGGTCACACTCGATCAGCGGAAGCAGCGACGCACGTGACGTCGGCAGGCACCACCCGGGAGGTCCCCATGCCCGAACTGCGTGTCGTGGCCGTCTCCAACGACGGCACACGGCTGGTGCTCAAAGCTGCGGACAGCACCGAGTACACGCTTCCGATCGACGAGCGGCTGCGCGCCGCCGTCCGCAACGACCGCGCCCGCCTCGGCCAGATCGAGATCGAGGTCGAGAGCCATCTGCGGCCGAGGGACATCCAGGCCCGGATAAGGGCCGGTGCCTCCGCCGAGGAGGTCGCCCAGCTCGCCGGCATCCCCGTCGAACGGGTCCGCCGCTTCGAGGGCCCCGTCCTGGCCGAACGCGCCTTCATGGCCGAGCGCGCCCGCAAGACCCCGGTCCGCCGCCCCGGTGAGAACACCGGCCCCCAGCTCGGCGAGGCCGTCGCCGAACGGCTGCCGCTGCGCGGCGCCGACAAGGACAGCGCCCAGTGGGACTCCTGGCGCCGCGACGACGGCACCTGGGAAGTGCTGCTGGTCTACCGCGCCGCGGGCGAACCGCACTCGGCGATCTGGACGTACGACCCGCCGCGCCGGCTGGTGCAGGCGGTCGACGACGAGGCACGGGCCCTGATCGGCGAGACCGACGACACGCCCGAGCCGAGTGTCCCCTTCGTCCCCCGCATCGCGCGGCTGCCGCGCGACCGGCCGCTGGACCGCGCCCTGGACCGCCAGTCGGCGGACCGCGCCGGCCGGGCGTCCGACGACGAGCAGGAGACGATCGGCGAGCGGGAGCGGGATTCGCTGACCAGCCTGCTGGAGGCGGTGCCCAGCTTCCGCGGCGACATGGTCGTCCCCGACACCGCCGCCACGCAGCAGAGCGACGAGGCGGAGGCCGAAGAGGCCGAGGAGCCGCCCGCGACGGCGGCGAGCGCCGGGGCGGGCTCCGCGTACGCCGATGTGCTGATGCCGCGGGCGGTCGCCGGGCACCGGGACCGGCTCACCGGGACGACCGACCGGCAGGCGGAGGCCGACGGTGTCCGGCCGGGACGCCGGGCCGCGGTGCCCAGCTGGGACGAGATCGTCTTCGGCACCCGCCGCAAGAAACAGGAGTGACGCCCCGCCAAGGCGCCGCCCTCCCCCGGTGAACGGGGAGGGCGGCGCCTTGGCGTGCGCCCGTCAGCCCGGCTGCGCGCCCGTCGCCACCGGCCGCGTCGCGTCGGCGGACCACTCGCTCCACGAACCGACGTACAGCGCGGCGGGGACACCGGCCACCGCCAGGGCGAGCACCTCGTGGGCGGCGGAGACACCCGAGCCGCAGTACACCCCGACCTCGGCGTCCGGTGTGGCGCCCAATGCCGCGAAGCGCGCCGCCAGTTCCTCCGGGGTCCGGAACGTACCGGCCTCGGTGACGTTCTCGGTGGTCGGCGCGGAGACGGCGCCGGGGATGTGCCCCGCGACCCGGTCGAGGGGCTCGACCTCGCCCCGGTAGCGCTCGCCCGCCCGCGCGTCCAGCAGCACACCGCGCCGGGCCAGGGCGGCCGCGTCGTCCGCCGTCAGCAGGGGCAGCGCGCCGGGGGCGGGGGTGAA
>NZ_JCANQV010000500.1:0-2537 GCF_059553635.1 Candidatus Streptomyces philanthi | reverse complement strand
CCGTGCCTGCGCCCGCGGCGGCACCGCGTCCAACTGCGCGTCCGACAGGCTCAGCCGGGCCGTACGGGCACGGGCCAGCAGCGCCACCGCGTCCTGCGGCCGCCGCCCCGGATCGCGGGCGGTGGCCCCCGCCACCAGCGCGTCCAGCTCCCGGGCCAGCCCCGGAACACTCCGCGACGGCGGCCGGACGTCCTCGTGCAGATGCTGGTAGAGGATCTGCGCCGCGGTGCCCCCGGCGTGCGGCTTGGCGCCGGTGAGCATCTCGTAGAGCACGACCCCGCAGGCGTAGACGTCCACCCGCGCGTCGGCCACGCCCTCCTCGATCTGCTCCGGCGCCAGATAGGACACCGTCCCCAGCACCGCGCCCGTGGTGGCGGTGGTCCGCGTGCCGACCGCCCGCACCAGGCCGAAGTCGGCGACCTTGACCCGCCCGTCGTCCCCGATCAGCACGTTCTCGGGCTTCATGTCGCGGTGCACCAGACCGGCGCGGTGCGCGGCCCCCAGGGCGGCCAGGATCGGCTCCAGTATGTCCAGCGCGGCCCGCGGCTGGAGGGCGCCCCGCTCGCGCAGCACGTCCCGCAGGGTGCACCCGGCGACGTACTCCATCGCCAGATACACGTACGTCCCGTCCGTCCCCTGGTCGAAGACGCCCACCACGTTCGGGTGCGAGAGCAGGGCGGCCGACTTGGCCTCCCGGATGAACCGGTCGACGAACGCGTCGTCGGTGGCGAGGTCCGGGTGCATCACCTTCAGCGCGAGCACGCGGTCGAGCCGGGTGTCCACGGCCCGGTACACCGTGGCCATGCCGCCCGAGGCGATGCGGGCCCGGACGCGGTAGCGGCCGTCGAGCAGCCGACCGACAAGCGGGTCCTGGAGGGTCGTATCCACGACAGACGAGTCTACGAGGACACACCCGGCCGCCCACCGCCCCGCGGAGCGCACCGGCCCGACCGCGACCGAACGGTGACCGGGGCGCGCGACCGGGCGCACGGGGCCCCGGCCGCGCCGCCCGTCAGAAGGCGGGCCGCTCCGGGTCCAGCTCCGCGACCCCGTCCACCGGGGACGACGCCAGCGCGAAGTGGCGGCGCGGGATGCGCCCCGCCCGGTGCGCCAGCCGCCCGGCCTCCACCGCGTGCCGCATCGCCGCCGCCATCAGCTCCGGCTCCTGCGCCCGCGTCACCGCCGACGCCAGCATCACGGCGGAGCACCCCAGCTCCATCGCGAGCGCCGCGTCCGACGCCGTACCGGCCCCGGCGTCGAGCACCACCGGGACCTGCGCCCGCTCGGTGATCAGCTGGAAGTTGTGCGGATTGCGGATGCCCAGACCGGAGCCGATCGGCGAGCCCAGCGGCAGGATCGCGGCGCACCCCACGTCCTCCAGGCGGCGCGCCAGCACCGGGTCGTCGTTGGTGTACGGCAGCACCGTGAACCCGTCGTCCACCAGCGTCTCCGCCGCCTCCAGCAGCTCCACCGGATCGGGCAGCAGGGTCCGCTCGTCCGCGACGACCTCCAGCTTGACCCAGTCGGTGCCCAGCGCCTCCCGCGCCAGCCGGGCCGTGAGCACCGCCTCGCCCGCGGTGAAACAGCCCGCGGTGTTCGGCAGCACCCGGATGCCGTGCCGCTCCAGCACGGACAGCACCGACCCCTGGACGGTGGGGTCGAGCCGCCGCATGGCGACCGTCGTCATCTCCGTCCCGGACGCCAGCAGCGCCCGCTCCAGGACATCGAGGCTGGGCGCCCCGCCCGTCCCCATGATCAGCCGGGAGGAGAACGTGGTCCCCGCGAGGGTGAAAAGATCGTCCGCCATCGTCAGCCTCCCTGGACCGCGGTGAGCACCTCGACACGGTCGCCGTCCGCGAGCGCCGTGGCGGCCCACCGGCCGCGCGGCACCACGGTCTCGTTGACCGCGGCCGCCACCCCGCCCGGGGCCCGCGACAACGTCGCCACCACCCGGTCGAGGGTCAGCCCGCGCGGGAACTCCCGCGCCCGGCCGTTGACGGACACGGAAACGGTGGACTCACTCATGCGGGAAGCTCCTCAAGGACGGGGGACGGGGAGAAACGGGCGGGGGAGAACGGACGGGCCTCCTCGGGCAGCCGCCCGGTGGCCAGCACCTCGGCCATCACGTCACCGGTGACCGGCGTCAGCAGCACCCCGTTGCGGTGGTGGCCGGTCGCCAGCAGCAGACCGGGCAGCGCGGTCGGCCCGAGCAGCGGGGCGTTGTCGGGAGAGCCCGGACGCAGCCCCGCGCGGCTCTCCACCAGCGGCAGTTCGGTGATGCCCGGCACCAGCTCGTGCGCGTCCCGCAGCAGCTCGTACACACCGCCCGCGGTCACCGTGGTGTCCCAGCCCAGCTCCTCGCTGGTGGCGCCCACCACCAGCTCGCCGTTGGTACGCGGCACCAGATAGAGCGGGCCGCCGCGCACCACGGCCCGTACGGTGCGCGACAGGAACGGGTCGCCGCCCGCGGGCGGCGCCGGCATCCGCAGTCGCAGCACCTGCCCCTTCACCGGGCGCACCGGGGGCCGCACCGCCTC
>NZ_JCANQV010000499.1:0-2540 GCF_059553635.1 Candidatus Streptomyces philanthi | reverse complement strand
CGCTGGTGACGGCCGCGGTCCGGCGGGAGCCGTAACGGCGGTGCACCGCCTGCTTGGTGACCCCGAGCGCGGACCCCACCGCGTCCCACGAGAAGCCCAGCGACCGGTCGAACTCCACCGCGGCCGTCACCAGCGTCTCGACGCTGTCGCGCAGTTCCTGGGCGAGGCGCACCGTGGGGGCGGGCGCCCGGCCGTAGACGACGAAGCCCGTGGAGGGCCCGGTGCGGCGCGGCCGGTAGACGTTGCCGAGCTGCGCGGTCAGGGTGCGCAGCGCGTCCACCTGCCGACGTACCCGTTCGATGTCCCGCACGAGGAGATGCAGGCTGGCGCGAGCCTGGGCGTCGTGGGTTGCGTGGTCGGCCATGAGCAAGCCTCTCGAACCGGCGTGGAAAAGGACGGAGATGACCCCTCGGGCCGGTGCCCTGGCCCGGAACAGGTCAATGCTGTTTGACCAACGCGGCAGCGGTGGCTCTGGTCACGGTATGGGGGCGTACGAGCGTGCGGCCAGGGCGCGGGCATCCGCGTACGCCCCCTTGCGTCACGGTCCGCGACCTGCGACAGGTCCTAGACTGGTGCGCCGTCCCGCACCGTGTGAGAGGTAGTGCGCCACCCATGAGGCTCGTCTTCGCCGGAACCCCCGAGGTCGCCGTACCGGCCCTCGATGCCCTGATCGCCTCGGACCAGCACGAGGTCGTGGCCGTGGTGACCCGGCCCGACGCCCCCGCGGGCCGCGGGCGGCGGCTGGTCGCGAGCCCCGTCGCCGAACGGGCGGAGGAGGAGGGCATCGAGGTGCTCAAGCCCGTCAAGCCGGGGGACGAGGAGTTCCTCGCCCGGCTGCGGGAGATCGCCCCCGACTGCTGCCCGGTCGTCGCCTACGGGGCGCTGCTGCCGAAGAAGGCCCTCGACATCCCCGCGCGGGGCTGGGTCAACCTGCACTTCTCGCTGCTGCCGGCGTGGCGCGGCGCGGCGCCGGTCCAGCACGCGGTGCTCGCGGGCGACGAGGTGACGGGCGCCTCGACGTTCCTGATCGAGCAGGGCCTGGACTCCGGCCCCGTCTACGGGGTGCTGACGGAGGAGGTGCGGCCCACCGACACCAGCGGTGACCTGCTGACCCGGCTGGCGTTCGCCGGCGCCGGCCTGCTCGTCGCCACGATGGACGGCATCGAGGACGGCACCCTGCACGCGGTGCCCCAGCCCGCCGACGGCGTCTCCCTGGCCCCCAAGATCGAGGTCGAGGACGCCAGGATCGACTGGTCGGCGCCCGCCCTGCGGGTCGACCGGCTGGTGCGCGCCTGCTCGCCCGCCCCGGGGGCGTGGACGGTCTTCCGCGGCGAGCGCCTCAAGGTGATGTCCGTCGCGTCCGCCGCCGGCCACGACGGGGCGTCGCTGGCACCGGGCGAGCTCGCCACCACGAAGAAGGCGGTGTACGCGGGCACCGGCAGCCACGCCGTGGAACTGCTGTGGGTCCAGCCGCAGGGCAAGAAGCCGATGCGGGGCGCCGACTGGGCGCGCGGGGTGCGCATCGAGCACGGGGAGCTGGTCGGCGCGTAGCGGACGGCGGGCGGCCGGACCGCCCGCCCCTCCCGCCCCACCTGGGCCGTTCCGTCCCGGCCCGCCCGCCCCGACGTACGCTGGGGCCATCACTCCTTCCCCCATCCGGAGCACCTTTTCGTGAGCCAGCAGCCGCGTCGCCGTCCCCACAAGCCCTACCGCCGCCCGAAGAAGGACCCGGTGCGGGTCCTCGCCTTCGAGGCGCTGCGGGCCGTCGACGAACGGGACGCGTACGCCAACCTCGTCCTGCCCCCGCTGCTGCGCAAGGCCCGCGAGTCCGCGGACTTCGACGCCCGCGACGCCGCGCTCGCCACGGAGCTGGTCTACGGCACGCTGCGCCGCCAGGGCACCTACGACGCGATCGTCGCCCAGTGCGTGGACCGGCCGCTGCGCGAGGTCGACCCGCCGGTGCTCGACGTGCTCACCCTCGGCGTCCACCAGCTGCTGGGCACCCGCATCCCGACCCACGCCGCGGTCAGCGCCAGCGTGGAACTCGCGCGGGTCGTCCTCGGCGACGGCCGGGCGAAGTTCGTCAACGCGGTGCTGCGCAAGGTCGCCGCGGACGACCTCGACGGCTGGCTGGAGAGGATCGCCCCCGCCTACGACGAGGACCCCGAGGACCACCTCGCCCTGGTCCACGCCCACCCGCGCTGGATCGTCTCCGCGCTGTGGGACGCCCTCGGCGGCGGCCGGGCCGGCATCGAGGACCTGCTGGAGGCGGACAACGAACGCCCCGAGGTGACCTTGGTGGCGCGCCCTGGCCGGGCCACCACCGGCGAACTGCTCGACGCCCTCGGCGAGGGCCACGGCCTGCCCGGCCGCTGGTCCCCGTACGCGGTACGGCTCCCGGAGGGCGGTGAGCCCGGCGCGCTCGACGCGGTACGTGAGGGACGCGCGGGGGTGCAGGACGAGGGCAGTCAGCTCGTGGCCCTCGCCCTGGCGAACGCCCCCGTGGAGGGCGGCGCCCGCCTCTGGCTCGACGGCTGCGC
>NZ_JCANQV010000498.1:0-2571 GCF_059553635.1 Candidatus Streptomyces philanthi | reverse complement strand
CAGCGCGCCGGTCAACAGCAGCACCACCCCGGCGGCGGTGCCGATCCCGAACGCGGCGACCGCGATCACCGGGGCGACCGCGTCCCGCATTCGCCCGTACCCCTCCAGCAGCCCGTCGGCCGAGGTGTCCGCCGCCGCGCCGGCGCCGGCCGCACCGCGCAACGCCACCAGTCCCGGGCCGCGTTGGAGGGACACCAGCCGGTCGTGCAGCGCGGGCGCCCCGCGCGCGGTGAGACGGCTCGTGTCGAGCGGGTACCACCAGTACTTCTCCGCCTTGCCCTCCGTCCCCGCCAGGACCGGGCCGTCGCCGGGGGACAGCAGCAGCGCCCCCTGCCAGTATTTCCGCGCCGGCATCTCGTCCGTCATGGCCGTCCGGGCGGCGGCCAGCAGCCCGTCGGTGGCCCAGTACGCGCCGTGCGGGGCGCGCGGGGCGACCAGGCCGGTGATCCGCACCGTCAGACCGCCCGGGTGCAGGGTGCTGCCGACACGCAGCCGGAGGGAGCGGGCCGTGGCGGGCGTGACGGCGGCCTCCACGGCGCGGGCGCCGGGCGGAGCGGCGCGCGGCAGCCGCCCCTCGGTGACGGTGCCGTGCGCCGCCAGGCCGGAGGGGGCGTAGAGCCAGAGGCGCGGGCCGATGCCCTCGGGGCGGGGCAGCCAGGGGTCCGGCGCGGAGAGGGAATCGGTGGTGCGGACGCCGCGCACGGACTGGCCGGCGTCGATCCGCGGCGAGGACCCCAGCAGGGCACGCAACGCGCGGTCCTGACGGGCGGTCTCCCGGGCGGAGAACGCGGTCGCCGGATCGTCCCCGCCCAGGTCGGCGCGGGAGACGGACACCTGGAGCAGCCGCTGGTCGGGCGGCGCGGACGCCAGCGCCTCCCGCACCCCGCGCGTCTCGTACGCGTCCACGCCCCGCGGGAACGCCGCCGCCAGGAACGCCGTGACCAGCACCAGCACCCCCAGACCCAGCGCGGCACCGGGGAACGCGCGCAACCGGACACCGAGCCGTGCCACGGCGCTCACCGGGGGCCGCCTTCGGGGCGGCACGGTGTGACGGAGGGGGCCGGACGGGCCGTCACGCCACGGGACGCCGCGGAACGGGCCCGGCGCACGCCACGGTACGGCGCAACGGAGCCCGCACCGCGCCCCGTTCCGCTCCCGCACCACCCCCGGCGCGCGGACCGCGGCGCCGTGCGCCCCCGCCCCGCACCGGTGCGTCCGATTCGGTTCATCTCACAGCCCCTCCCGGTCGCGCAGCGCCCGTACCGGATCGGCGCGCCGCACCGCGATCGCCGCGACGACCAGCAGCGGCACCACCGCCACCCCCGCCAGCAGCACCGCCACCCGCCCCCACGGCAGTTCCACGACCACCGGGGGAACCGGCCGCCCCGCCTGCCCGGTCAGCACCACCAACGGCACCACCGCCCGCGTCAGCACCGTCCCCAGCACCGTGCCCACGACGAGCGCCGACCCGATCAGCACCCCCTGCTCCACGGCGATCGTCCGCGCCAGCCGCGGCCGGGGCGCGCCCAGCGCCCGCAGCACCGCGAACTCCCGGCCCCGCTCCCGTACCGACCCGGCCGCGCCGACCGCGAAACCGACCCCCGCCAGCGCCACCGCGACCACCGCCGCGGCGGCCAGCGCGGTCTGCGGCCCCAGGCCCAGCGGGTCCTCCCGCAGCTCCCGGGCGGTCTCGTCGCGCGCGACGACCTGGCCCGGGTCGGTGTCCGGACGGTCCCGCAGCGCGGCCACCACCCGGGCCGCCGCGCCCGCCTCGGGCCGCAGCCACCACTCGTCGGCCGGCAGCGGCGCCGCGTCCTGCTCGGCCAGCACCTCGTTGACCGCCCCGAGGTCCGCCAACAGACCCGAGGACGCCTCCCGCTGACCCACCGGCGCCGGCAACGCCCGCACCGCCCGTACGATCCGCATCCGCACCGGCCGCCCGTTGACCGGAACGTCGACGACCGCGCCGGTCCGCGCCCCCGTGGCCCTCAGATACGCGTCGGTGGCGACCGCGGGCAGCGGCCCGCGCGCCGGATGCGCCGCCCCGATCCGCAGCGTCGTCACCCCCGCCCCGAACCCGCCGACCGGCCGGGCGCCCGTGTCGTACGTCTGCGCCAGCAGCCCGCCCCCGGACACCTCCGTATGCCCCGCCTTCGGGCCGTACTCCTCGCCCAGGAAGGAACTCCGGTCGCTCAACCGGGCCGACCAGCCGGCCCCCTCCGGCGCGCGCAGCGGCCGTGACGTGCCGTCGGCCCGCTCCGCGCGCGCCGCGTCGAGCGTCAGCCGCTGGCGGTGCGCGACCTCGGGCTGGTCCATGCCGACCAGCAGCCCGCTCAGCCGCAGCGGCCCGGCCGGACGCCCCGTCGGCGCGCCCGCGGCGGCCGCCAGGTCCGCGGTCAGGGTGTGCGCCCGGCCGTCCGCGGCGATCTTCTGCGACGGCAGGGTGTACGGCATGCCGTGGCCGTCGGTGACCTGCGGCGAGACCGTCGCCGGGACCGGCCCCCGGTCGGTGGGCGCCGGTCCGCCGTCCGCGCGTACGGGAAGGGACCGCAGCGAGCGCAGGGTGAGCGT
>NZ_JCANQV010000497.1:0-2573 GCF_059553635.1 Candidatus Streptomyces philanthi | reverse complement strand
CACGGCGCGCAGCCGATGGCCGCGCCGGAGCGCGCGCCGGGGCGGGCCGTGCGCGCGGTGGGTGCGGTCCTCCAGCCAGCTGTCGCAGTCCGGGGTGAGGGCTATGGCGGAGGGGGCGGGCACGCCGAGGCGGTCGGCGAGTTCGCGGACGAGGCGGTAGAGGTCGGGGGCGGACTGCTCGGTGACCGCCACGGACGGGCTGAGCGCCGGGCGCGCCCCGCCGATCACGGCCGTGACCAGGGCCGCGAGCAGCAAGGTGACGACGGCGAGGACGACCGTGGCGCGGCGTGCGATGCCCCAGCCGGAGCCGGCCGCCGCGTCCGGGCTCCCCAGATGTCCGGTGGCGCCGCCGACGAGCAGCACCACGGCCGCGGCGGCGGGAAGCAGCGCCACGGCCAGTGCGCCGCCGCGCACGCGCAGTACGGCCAGGGCGCAGGACCGCGCTGTGGGAACGCCCTTTTCCTGACCTGCCACGAGCCTGCACACCCCCTGCTGTCCTGGTGGAGAAGGACGGAGAGATCACGGGACGGGAGCGAACGGGACGTTCCGAGCGCCCGCGCTCGGCCGGTTTCGCCCGCTCCCCCACCACTGTGGCACCGGCCACTGACATCGCAATGCCGGTGAGCCAGTTGCCGGACGTCACCGGGCCGCCGTGCACGCGCTGCGCAGCGGTGACCACAGGACGCTTGCGCGGCACCCTAGTTGGGGGTGCGGCTCCCGTCAGCAATTAGTCGTGGCGGTCACCCGATGGAATGGCTTTGGGCAGGCGTGGGAACCGCTGCGGCGCAGGCCGGGGCGCACCACCCCTGCCCCCAGGGCCCCCTCCAACACACGGCCCCGGTGGTCTCTCACGGGTGACGCGAGAGGCCGCCGGGGCCGGGAAAAAATGTGCGCCCGTTACGCCGTCGCGTCCGCCGCGGCCTTCGCCGCGATGTCCGTGCGGTGCTGGGAGCCGTCCAGCGAGATCCGGCCCACGGCCCGGTAGGCGCGGTCGCGGGCGGTGGTGAGGTCGGCGCCGGTGGCGGTGACGGACAGCACGCGGCCGCCCGCGCTCAGCACCGCGCCCGACGCGTCCCGCTTCGTCCCGGCGTGCAGGACGTACGCGGCGGGCGCGTCCTGCTCGGCGACGTCCGCCAGGCCCTCGATCGGGTCACCCGTGCGCGGGGTACCGGGGTAGTTGTGGGAGGCGATGACGACGGTGACGGCGGCGCCGTCGTTCCAGCGCAGCGGCGGGATGTCGGCGAGGGTGCCGGTGGCGGCGGCGTGCAGCAGGCCGGCGAGCGGGGTCTTGAGGCGGGCGAGGACGACCTGGGTCTCCGGGTCGCCGAAGCGCGCGTTGAACTCGATCACGCGGACGCCGCGCGAGGTGATCGCGAGCCCGGCGTAGAGCAGCCCGGAGAAGGGGGTGCCGCGGCGGCGCAGCTCGTCGACGGTGGGCTGGAGGACGGTGGCCAGCACCTCGTCGACCAGCTTCGGGTCGGCCCACGGCAGCGGGCTGTACGCGCCCATGCCGCCGGTGTTGGGGCCCTGGTCGTCGTCGAGGGCGCGCTTGAAGTCCTGGGCGGGCTGGAGCGGGACGACACTCTCGCCGTCGGTGACGGCGAAGAGGGAGACCTCGGGGCCGTCGAGGAACTCCTCGATGACGACGCGTTCGCAGGCCAGCGCGTGGGCGCGGGCCACCTCGGCGTCCTCGGTGACGACGACGCCCTTGCCGGCGGCCAGCCCGTCGTCCTTGACGACGTACGGGGCGCCGAAGGCGTCCAGGGCGGCGTCGATCTCGGCGGGGGTGGCGCAGACATAGCTGCGGGCGGTGGGGACGTTGGCGGAGGCCATCACGTCCTTGGCGAACGCCTTGGAGCCCTCCAGCCGGGCGGCCTCGGCCGAGGGGCCGAAGACCGGGATGCCGCGCTCGCGCACGGCGTCCGCGACGCCCGCCACCAGGGGTGCCTCGGGGCCGACGACGACGAGGTCGGCCTCCAGGCGGCCGGCCAGGTCGGCGACGGCGGCACCGTCGAGCGCGTCCACCCGGTGCAATTCGGCCACCTCGGCGATGCCGGCGTTGCCGGGAGCGCAGTGCAGCGCGGTGACGTCGGGGTCGAGGGAAAGAGAGCGGCACAGGGCATGTTCGCGGGCGCCGCCGCCGATGACGAGGACCTTCACAGGGGCAGCCTAGTCGTCCGGCCCACGGGAGCGGATCGGCGCCCCTGGGGGCGCGGGTGTGCGGCACGGGCGGGCGGGGTGCGCGGCGCCGGGGCCCGGTCGTACGGTGTGCGCCGGGCGGCCGGAAACCGCCGTTGCCGCGACCGCCGACTCTTTCGGGTGAGGCGCGGGACGTCCCGGCTACCGGGTCCGGTTGCTTTTCCCGGCGGGAATACTTCGATCTTGCGCACAAGGACAGCCGTTCGGCGGTAGGAAGGGGCTGGTATTGCGCGTATCGGCCGTCTTGTACGTCACGCGCGGCCGCAGGTATCCGTACGGAGGAGCGCAGCACGGGTGAGTCAGCCGGAGATGCAGCCCGAGGGGCCCCCTCGGGAGGAAGGCGGGCGCGAGCGGGAGCAGGGCCGCGGGCGGTG
>NZ_JCANQV010000496.1:0-2580 GCF_059553635.1 Candidatus Streptomyces philanthi | reverse complement strand
CGCTCCCTCGCGGCCTCCGGGCGCCCCCGGCGCACCGGGCCGCACACCCCGCGCCACCGAAAGCGGGTCCGTTTGGTCTGGACCAGTGGCAGGATGGTGGTGTCCCCCACCCCCGACCGAGGAGCCCTGCCGTCATGGCTCTCGCCTTCCTGCCCCGTTTCCGCAAGCGCTCGCCGCACGGCGCTCTCGCGCCCCTCCCGCGCGGCGCCGGAGCGCTCGACCTCGCGGTCCTCGACCCGGTCGGCCTGCCGCTGCCGGGGGCCGGGGCGGTGGTGCAGGACGCCGCGGGGCGCGAGGTGACACGGGGCAGGACCGATCCGCACGGCAGGTTCACCGCGACGCTCGACCCGGGGACGTACCGGGTCGCCGTCACCTCGGACGGTTACCGGCCCGAGCGGATGGACGCCGAGGTCAGCGCGGGTGAGCGGAGTGCTCCGCCGGTGGTGGCCCTGGAAGCGGCGCCGCAGCCGCCGCTGCCCTCCCCGGGGCAGTGGCGGATCGACCCGGACCACACCTCCATCCGGTTCACCGCGCAGCACATCGGGCTGGCCTCCATCCACGGCCGCTTCAACCGCTTCGAGGGCGGTCTGTGGATCGGTGAGCAGATGGCCGACTCGCGGATCGAGGTCCACATCGACGCGGCCAGCATCGACTCGGGTGTCGCCCTGCGCGACCAGCATCTGCGGTCGGCGGACTTCCTGGACGTCGAGCGGTACCCCTACCTCCGGTTCACCGGGGACCGGTTCACTCACCGGGGCGGCGGCCGCTGGGCCGTGCACGGAGTGCTCCAGCTGCACGGTGTCAGCCGCAGTGTGCAGCTGGACACCCGCTATCTGGGGCTCGGTACGGGCATGGCGGGCGAGACCCGTACCGCGTGCACGGCGGTGACCGAGCTGCACCGCGAGGACTTCACCCTGGACTGGCGCACCATGCTCTCCCGGGGCATCGCCGCGATCGGCGCTACGATCCGCGTCGAACTGGACGTCCAGGCCGTACCGCAGGAGTAGCGCGGTACCGGGGAAGGGAGGCCCCCATGACCGGCACGCCCGTGCTGTTCGCCGACGCCCTCGCCACACGGCCGCTGGTCCTGGACGGCGGGCTCTCCAACCAGCTGGAGGCGGACGGGCACGACCTGGGCGACGCCCTGTGGTCGGCGCGGCTGCTCGCCGAGGACCCGGAGGCGCTGGTGCGGGCGCATCTGGCGTACTACCGGGCGGGCGCCGAGGTCGTGATCAGCGCCGGCTACCAGGCGACGTTCGAGGGGTTCGCGCGGTACGGCATCGGGGCCGGGGAGGCCGCGGAGCTGATGGCGCGGGGTGTGGAGCTGGTGCGTGAGGCGGCGCGGCGGGCCCGGTCCGACGGTGTGGCGGGGCCGCTGTTCGCCGCCGCTTCGGCCGGGCCGTACGGGGCGATGCTGGCGGACGGTTCGGAGTACCGCGGGCGTTACGGGCTGTCCGTCGACGCGTTGGAGCGCTTCCACCGCCCGCGCCTTGAGGTGCTGGCCGAGGCCCGGCCGGACGTGCTGGCGCTGGAGACGGTGCCGGACGCGGACGAGGGGCGGGCGCTGGTGCGGGCGGTGCGCGGGCTGGGGGTGCCGGCCTGGTTGTCGTACAGCGTCGCCGGGGGCCGTACGCGGGCGGGGCAGCCGTTGGAGGAGGCGTTCGCGGTGGCGGCCGGGGCGGACGAGGTGATCGCGGTGGGAGTCAACTGCTGCGCGCCGCAGGACGCGGACGAGGCCGTGGCGGTGGCGGCGCGGGTGACGGGGAAGCCGGTGGTGGTCTACCCCAACAGCGGGGAGCGGTGGGACGCGGAAGCACGGGAGTGGCGCGGTGCGGCGACGTTCCGCGCGGACCGGATCGCGGCGTGGACGGCCGCGGGGGCGCGGCTGATCGGCGGCTGCTGCCGGGTGGGCCCGGAGGCGGTGGCCGACCTGGCGGCGGTGCTGAGGCGCTGAGCGGACGGCGGCGGAGTGCCGCCGTCCGGCCCGGGTGCGCGTCAGGACAGCGGCTTGGTGAGCTTCTTGGTGCCGGTGCGGTTGCCCAGGAGGCTGCAGCTGACGTTCCTGATGCCGATCTTGTAGCCGTTCAGGTTGGGGAACTGGACGTAGGTGCCCTCGGCGGTGCCCGAGGGCTGCTTGGCGGCCTTCTCCTCCAGTTCGCGCCTGCAGAGCGAGGCGGCCTTGTCCTTGATGTCGGCACTGGTGGAGTAGCCGGAGCCGAGCTGGTGGACGGAGACCACCTCGGCGTCGTGCGGGCCGTCGCAGGTCGCGGCGTCGTTGTTGCCGCCGCCGTCGGCGGGCAGGTCGAAGCAGTCGCCGACCGTGAGCCGGAAGAACGGGATGGTGCTGCTGGTCGGCGTGGGACTCATGGTCGGCGTGGGCGGCTCGGTGGTGGGGTCCTCCGTGGCCGGCTGCGTCGTCGGGGCCGCGGCCGACGAGGAGTCACCACCGGCGCGCACGGGGTCCTTCCGGTCGTCACCGCCGTTGACCATCACCACGGCGACGACGACGGCGGCCACCGCTACGGCACCGCCGGCGATGATCGCGGCGATCGTCTTGCCGTTGCCGCCTCCGCCTCCGCC
>NZ_JCANQV010000495.1:0-2581 GCF_059553635.1 Candidatus Streptomyces philanthi | reverse complement strand
GTCCGTCCCAGGACGTCCCGCAGCGGCTCCGGAAGCCGCACCTCCACCGGCGCCGCCCCGTGGTTGAGCAGGAACAGGAAACGGCCGCCCGCCCCCTCCCGCACCGTCGCCTGCACCCCGTCCGGCAGCCCCGGCAGCAGCGGCGGCACCCCGGCGTCCTCCCGTACGTCGTCCATCAGCGCCCGCATCAACGGCGGCGCGAGACGGGTGGCGACGTACCAGGCGGCACCCCGGCCACAGGCGTGGCGGGTGACGGCGGGCCCGCCCACCGGGCCGCCCTCCGTGAAGCGGGCCAGCACCTCGGCGCCCTCGGGGCGCACCACCTCCGCCCACAGGTCCGCGCCCCCGTCGTACGCCCCGTCCCCGACCGCGAGCGCCTCCCCCTCCGCCGCCGGCCAGAACTCCTCCACCCACAGCCCCAGCACCTCCCGCAGCGGCGCCGGGCAGCCGCCCGGATGCACCCGGTCGTGCGCGTCCACGATGCCCGAGAAGAACGACACCAGCAGCCGCCCGCCGCCCCGGACGTACGCCGTCAGCCGCTCCGCGTCCCGCGTCGTCAGCAGATACAGGTTGGGGACGACGACCAGCCGGTACGCGGACAGCTCGCGGTCCGGCGGCACCACGTCGCAGGGCACGCCCGCCTCGAACAGCGGGCGGTAGTGGTCGAGCGTGATCCTCCCGTGGTCGAGCGCCGTCGACGGCCGCGAGTCCAGCTCCAGCGCCCGCCAGCTCTGCCAGTCCGTCAGCAGTGCCACCTCGGCCCGCGACCGCGTCCCGGCGATCTCCGGTACGGACGCGAACTCGCGCCCCAGCGCCGCCACTTCGCGGAAGACGCGGGTGTCCGTGCCCCCGTGCGGCACCATCGCCGAGTGGAACTTCTCCGCCCCGCCCAGCGACTGCCGCCACTGGAAGAACAGCACCGCGTCCGCGCCCTGCGCCACCGCCTGCCAGCTCCACAGCCGCATCGCCCCGGGCGGCTTGGGCGCGTTGCGCGCCCGCCAGTTGACCGCGCCCGGCGCCTGCTCCAGCAGCAGCCACGGCTGCCCGTGGCGCGCCGACCGCATCAGGTCGAAGACGTACCCGGCCCGGACGTGGTCGTCGGGCACCTGCGGGTCCTGGTAGAAGTCCAGCGCCATCGCGTCCATGTGCGCCGACCAGGCGAAGGCGTCGACGGGCTTGTGCTGCGGCATGAGGTTCGTGGTGACCGGCACGGCCGGGGTGACACGTTCCAGGACCGCCTTCTCCGCCAGGTAGCAGGCGCGCAGCGCCTCGTCGCCGAAGCGGAGGTAGTCCAGCTGCTGGGCGGGGTTGGGGAAGGTCGGGGCGTCGCGCGGCGGCAGCACCTCCTCGAAGTCCCCGTACGCCTGCGACCAGAACGCGGTCGACCAGGCGTCGTTGAGCGCGTCCACCGTGCCGTACCGCTCGCGCAGCCAGCGCCGGAAGTCAGCCGCCGACACCTCGCAGTAGCACTGCCGGGTGTGGCAGCCGTACTCGTTGTTGACGTGCCACATCGCGAGCGCCGGATGGTCGGCGTAGCGGGTGGCGAGCCGTTCCACGAGCCGTACGGCGTGCTCGCGGTACACGGGGCTGGAGGGGCAGTAGTGCTGCCGGGAGCCGGGCCACAGCCGCCGCCCGTCCGGCCCCTGCGGCAGGATCTCCGGATGCGCGCGGGAGAGCCACGGCGGCGGTGACGCCGTCATCGTCGCCAGGCAGACGGCGACACCGGCGTCCGCGAGGCCGTCCATCACCCGGTCGAACCAGCCGAAGTCCCAGACGCCGGGCCGTGGTTCGGCCTTCGCCCAGGAGAAGATCCCGGCGGTGACCATGGAGACCCCGGCCTCCTTCATCAACGCCAGATCCTCGGACCACACCTCCTCGGGCCACTGCTCGGGGTTGTAGTCGCCGCCGTAGTGGATGCCCATCGGACCCCCTGGATCGGAGCGGGGGACGGGGCGCCGCGCCCCGTCCGCCTCACGACGAGTTCTTGTACACGCTCCAGCCGCCGTCCACCACGAGGCTCGCCCCGGTGACGAACGACGCCTCACCGGACAGCAGGAACGCGATGGCCGCCGCGACCTCCTCCGGCCGCCCCAGCCGCCGCGCCGCGGTCTCCGCCGCGCTCGCCCGCCGGCCCTCCTCACCGATCCCGTCCCAGGCGGCCGTCAGGACCGGTCCCGGCAGCACACTGTTGACCCGCACCTCGGGCCCGTACTCGACGGCCAGTTGCCGCGCCAGCCCGGTCAGCCCGGCCTTGGACGCCGCGTAGGCGGGCCGTCCCGGCAGCCCCACCAGCGCGTGCACGGACGAGGTCAGCACCACGGCGCCGGCCTCGCGCCGCAGGTCCGGCAGGGCGGCCCGGACGCCGAGGAAGGCGCCGGTGAGGTTCACCGCCAGCTGCCGGTCCCAGTCGGCGAGCGGGGTGCGGTCGGCGGGCGCGGTGTACGGGAGGTACGCGTTGCCGACGAGGCCGCCGACCGGCCCGTACCGCTGCCGCGCCGCCGCCACCGCCCGCTCCCAGTCGTCCTCCCGGGACACATCGCAGTGCGCGTACGAGGCGGTGTGGCCGGCCGCCCGGAGGCGC
>NZ_JCANQV010000494.1:0-2599 GCF_059553635.1 Candidatus Streptomyces philanthi | reverse complement strand
GCGCGTCCGGGCGGTGATCGCGCCGTTCCACGACGCGGGCCGGGATGTCGTACGCCGTGCCTGGCCGCGGCTGGCGACCGGGATGGCCGCCACCCTCGCCGCGCAGGGCGTCCTGTTCCTGGCCTGTCTGCGTGCGGCCGGTGACCGTACGGCGCCCGGTATCGTCCTCGCGGTCTTCGCCGCCAGCCGGCTGCTCACCCAGATCGCCGTGACCCCCGGCGGCATCGGCGTCACCGAGAGCGCCGCCGCCCTCGCCCTGGTCTCCCTCGGCGGCACCCCCGCCGCCGTCGCCTCGGGCCTTCTCCTCTTCGCCGCCTTCACCCATCTGCTGGAGATCCCCCTCGGCTGCCTCACGGGCGCACTCTGGCTGCTGCGCGAGGGCCGTCGGCGGCCGGGGAGGAGCCCCGAGGATCAGCCGGCGACTTCCTGACGTCACGTCACCCGTCCGGCGTCCACTTCCACATGCGTGCCGGTGAAGCGGGCGCGCAGACGCCGGTCGTGGCTGACGACGACCGCGCCGCCGTAGCCGGACAGGACCTCCTCCACCTCCTCGATCTGGT
The DNA here is from genome assembly GCF_059553635.1 of Candidatus Streptomyces philanthi. Taxonomy (NCBI): domain Bacteria; kingdom Bacillati; phylum Actinomycetota; class Actinomycetes; order Kitasatosporales; family Streptomycetaceae; genus Streptomyces; species Candidatus Streptomyces philanthi. The sequence continues at coordinate 2,039 of NZ_JCANQV010000494.1, read as the reverse complement.
GGGGCCTGGTGGGCGGCGGGGTGTGCTTCGGTGCGGGGGTGCTTCCTGGTGGAGATGTATCTCTGGGTGGGGGCGTGCGGCCAGGGTGAGTGATCCCCCTGGCCGCACGCCCCCAACACCCCCTCACCCCAAAGGAACCCCCCGCCCAGGCAACGCATACCTCCCCGCCCCGCGCCCCCCGCGCCCCCTCCGTGCCAGTACTACGAGCGCGGCCCCGCCGCCCGTCACGGCGGCGAGGACCGCCGACGGGGTCGGGCCCTCGCCCGAGGGCATCACCACCAGCAGCAGGGCCACCACCGTCACCTTCAGCGCCGTCGGGGCCCACCGGCGGCGGGCCGTCGCGGCGAGCGGCGCCAAGCCCCACAGCGCGTACCACGGCTGTACCACCGGCGCGCACACCACCAGCGCCAGCAGTCCCGCGCCGGTAGCGCGTTCGGCGCCGATACGGGGCGCGCGCCCCGCGCAGACCACCAGCGCGCACAACCCGAGCAGCGTCCCGGCAAGCCGTACCGCGCCCATCGTCCCGGACACGGTGCCCAGCCCCAGCGCCTCGGCCGCCCGCCCCAGGACATGGCCCGCGTCCGTACTCAGCGACAGCACCGTACGCACCTCGGCGGCGCTGTCGAGGGTCCGCAGCCATCCCCAGCCCTGCCCCACGGCGGCCACACCCGTCACCGCCGTACCGGCCGCCACCACAAGAACGCCCGCGGCCCGCCGCGCCCTCCGCCACCCGCCCGTACGCCCGGCGGCCGACACCACGCCGGCGCACAGCAGCGCCACCCCGGCCGGGGCCTTCACCAGGGCCGCCGCCGTCAGGACGACCGTCCCGGTGGCCCAGTGTCCGCGGCGGAACGCCAGCAGCCCGGCCGCCATCAGCCCCAGCATCAGCGCCTCGTTGTGCGCCCCGCCGACGAGGTGCACCAGCACCAGCGGGTTGAGCGCCCCGGCCCACAGCGCGCAGGACGGATCAGCGCCCGCGGCGGACGCCGTACGGCGCAGCGCCCACGCCAGGAGCGCGAGTCCCGCCAGTGCCACCAGCCTCAGCACCAGGACGGCGGCGACGGCATGGCGTTCCCCGGTGAGCCCCACCACGCCCCGGGCGACCGCCACGGACAGCGGCCCGTACGGGGCGGGCGTGTCGAGCCACATCCCGGGGACGTTGGCGGCGAGCGGCCCGCCCAGTACCTCGGGCCCCACCGCGTACACATCCGCCCCACGGGCCGCGAGCGCCCCCTGGGCGACATAGCTGTACGCGTCGCTGCTCGCCAGCAACGGGCCCGGCAGCAGCGGAAGCGCCCAGCACCACAGCGCCGTACGCAGCCGCCGCCACGGTACGAGGACGCCCTGCGCGAGGAGGGTGCCCAGCCGCCACCAGGCGCCGGCGAGCAGCACCAGACCGGCGTACGACAGGGCGACGCACACCCAGGTCAGCGGCGCGCCGTGCCGGGCCCACACCCCGTCGGGCGCGCCGTGCGGCAGCGCCCCGGCGCCCCACCCCCCGGCGCCCAGCAGACAGGACCCCAGGACGCCGAGGACGACGCACCCGTGGACGGCGGGGCGTCCCGGGGAGAGCCGTACGGAGTGCCGTGTTTCGGCCACCGCTACCGGCCCCGGCACACGGTGTGCGGCACCGGCCCGGGACGGCGCGCCACCACGCGCCACCCCGGCTCGTACGGGGCGTCCGTCACCACGCCCGTCACGGTGTCCCTGCCGGCCCTCACACGCCCTCCGCTCGACCGCCGGGTCCGCTCCGCCCGGCGCACCCGTACCAACGAGTGCCCCCGGCGCGGGACATGGCCTGACGGCCGATTTCCGCGCCCCCGGTGGCCTGCGGCGGAACGTTAGTGAGGCGTTAGCCGATCACCAACGGCGGCGCACAGAGTGGGACACGCAAGGCCGGGGTCCGGCCGCACCACCACGAGGGGAACCCATGTCGCACACGCTGCTCCGCCAGGGCCGCAAGGCCGCCGCCGCCGCGCTGATCGCCGCCGCCGCGCTGTCACTGACGGCCTGCCAGGGCGCCTCGGCCGACGCGAAGG
>NZ_JCANQV010000493.1:0-2602 GCF_059553635.1 Candidatus Streptomyces philanthi | reverse complement strand
ACCGGCGACCGCCGCACCACCGCCCGCGCCATCGGCCGCGCCGCCCTGGCCACCCGCCCCTCCCCGGACTCGCCCGTGCGCCCGCGCACCGTTCTCGCCGCGACCGCCGGTCCCGTACCCCGGCGCGTCGCCGCCCTGCTCACCCCGGCGCAGGACACCGCACACCCCCCGATGCGCCCCCGCCCCCGGCACTACGCCCGCCGCCTCACCGCCGCGGCCCTCCTCACCTGCCTCGCCTTCTCCGCCGGTGCCACCCTGGACGCGGTGGAGGACCTGCACACGACGGTGGAGACGGCCCAGGGGGAGATACCGCCGCACTGATCCGCGGGCGGGAGCGGCGCCAGGTCGCCGTGGGGGCTCGGGCGAGCATTGGCGGGGATACGGAGCCGCACACGGGCGCCCCACCCTGACCCCTCCCCCGATACCCCCGGCCCCACCGTGAACCCGAAGGTCGCGCCGCCCCCGTGGCGCGGGGCGGCGAAGACGTGGCCGCCGTGGGCGGTGGCGACCTCGCGGACGATGGCGAGGCCGAGGCCGGCGCCGGGGAGGTCGCGGGCGGCGGGGGATTTCCGGCCCCTCCCGCACCAGGTGTCCATCCCCTTCACACCCCTCCCCCGAATCTTCAACTCACCTTCGCACTAAGGAACTTCAGAGGCCCGATCTGGCGTCTCCGCTCGTACACGTGCTGAACTGCTGAAGCGCGGACAAGGTTCCCGAACGCGCGGATCCAACGGTGGGAGGCCCCTCATGCTGCACGGCGTAGACGTCAGCTCGTACAACACGTCCTACAACGCGGACGGGCTGGATTTCGTGTTCATCAAGGCGACCGAGGGCCGCTCCTACATCAACCCGCACCAGTCGGCGCAGGCGGCCAAGGCCCGCAAGGCGGGGGCCGTGGTGGGCTTCTACCACTTCCTGTGGCCCGGCAACATCGCGGCGCAGGCGCGGTACTTCGTCGAGAAGTGCGCCTCGGTGCAGGGCGATCTCCTGGCCGCCGACTGGGAGCGCACGGGGGACGGGACGGCCGCCAGCAACGCGGAGAAGGACCAGTTCCTGCGGGAGGTCAGGAAGCTCCGCCCCACGCACCGCGTGCTTCTCTACTGCAACCGTGACTTCTGGCTGAACCGCGACACCACGTCGTACACGGGTGACGGACTGTGGATCGCCGACTACGTCACGGCCGGGCACCCCCGGATCAAGGCGAAGTGGCGCATCCACCAGTACACCGACCAGCCGCTGGACAAGGACGTCGCGGACTTCGCGAGCCGGGCCGCGCTCAAGAAGTGGGCACACCCGGCATGACCGGGGGCGGCAGTGGACGCCGCTGCCCGTTGCGGTCGAGGTCGTAAGGTTTCTCCGTCCCCTCGCGCACCATCGAGCACACTGGTGCGAGGGGGACGTTCATCCGCACACCGCACCACGCGGCGACACGAACGAGGAGCAGCCGTGACCGACCCGGCGTCCAAGGCCCAGCAGGAGGAGATCGCCCGCCGTCTCCAGGTGACCGAGTCCTTCGACCCGGCACAGGAGATCGAGCGCCGGGTGACCTTCCTCACCGAACGCCTGACGACGACCGGGCTGCGCAGTCTGGTCCTCGGCATCAGCGGCGGCGTCGACTCCACGACCGCGGGCCGGCTCTGCCAGCTCGCCGTGGAGCGGGCCCGGGCCGCGGGGCACGACGCGACGTTCTTCGCGATGCGGCTGCCGTACGGCACCCAGGCCGACGAGAAGGACGCCCGGCTGGCCCTGGAGTTCATCCGCCCCGACCAGGTGCTGACCGTCGACATACGCCCGGCGGCCGACGCCTCGCTGCGCGCCGTACTGGACGGCGGGCTCACCTTCCGCGACGAGGGCCACCAGGACTTCGTCCAGGGCAACATCAAGGCCCGTGAGCGCATGATCGCGCAGTACGCGGTGGCCGGCGCCCAGGACGGCCTGGTGGTGGGCACCGACCACGCCGCCGAGGCGGTCTCGGGCTTCTTCACCAAGCACGGCGACGGCGCGGCCGACGTCGTCCCGCTCACCGGACTGACCAAGCGCCGGGTGCGCGCGGTGGCCGCCGCGCTGGGCGCCCCCCACGACCTGGTGTGGAAGGTGCCGACGGCCGACCTGGAGACCCTCTCCCCGGGCAAGCCGGACGAGGACGCGCTGGGTGTGACGTACGACCAGATCGACGACTTCCTGGAGGGCGAGGAAGTCGAGGCGGCCGTCTTCGAGGCGATCGTGCGCCGCTACCACCTCACCGAGCACAAGCGCAGCCTGCCGATCGCGCCCTGACCATGTCCCGCGACGCGCCCCGGGCCCCGTGGTCCGGGGCGCGTCGCGCTGTCCGGGGGCGCGCGGCCGGTGTCACACGTCGGCACGAACATGTCATACGCCGGTAAGGGGACGGTCACCGCTCCCTTGCCGCATCGCGGGTCCGAGCGGGCAGGGATGCGGCCATGGGAAGCCGCGAAGACCGATTGTCAGTGGGGGCACCTACGCTCCGAGGCATGGGTTACGCACACCTGCGCGAACTCCGGAGCGCGCTGACCACCGCATCCGACCTGGCCTCGACCTTGCACACCGCCCCGGCCCGCGGGGACGCCGACCGGCTCGTCGA
>NZ_JCANQV010000492.1:0-2622 GCF_059553635.1 Candidatus Streptomyces philanthi | reverse complement strand
GCTGGTCCGCCGGCGGGGTGTTCAGGAAGCCGGCAGGGAGGGAGGGCGGCGGGGGAACCGCACCCGGCATCCGCTGGCCGCACACCTCGCACCGGTCCTCGGCCACCGACTGGTGGCCGTTCGTGCAGGTCGGCATGTCGGTTCTTCCCCCTCCGTACCGTGTTCCGGCGGTACTTCGTGACGTCGTGATGGCTTGTCTGTCCTGACGGGAACGGGCCTCCGGGGGATGTCAGGAGCGCTCTCGCCCCACCCGGCGGCCGTCACCGCCCGACGCACAGTACCGGGCCGCCCCTCACCGACGCCCACCCCCTTCGCGGCGCCCCGGCCCTCCGGCCCGCCCGCGCCCGGCCCGTACGGGCGTACGCCCGCGCGGCGGCGGAAGGACCGTCCGGCCCGCTCGTGCCCAGGTGGGAAGGGGTGTCCTTCGTCCGGGTGACGAAGGAACCACCGCCCCGGCCCCGCGAACGAATCCCCCGTCCCGGGGACGGACGCCCCTCCCGCCTGCCGGGCATCCGCCTCACCAGCCCTGACCGAACGGGCAACCAGAACGGGCAACCAGAACGGGCAGCGGCCCGGACCTCCGCCTCACGGCACGCACCTCCGCACCGCCCCCCGGGAGGCCCACCCGGAACGGCCCCCGCCAAAGAAACCAGCCCCGCCGGGAGCCCCCAACAGGCCAACACCGAGGAATCCCCACCCCGGAACGAACCCGGAACGCCCCCCACGCCCCCGGGGAAACCGGCCCCAGAACCTCAGCCCTTCCCCTCCCCCCGCCCCGACGGCGCGGGAAACGGCACCACCGCCACCGTGATGTTGTCGTGCCCGCCCCCCGCGAGGGCGTGGGCCACCAGGGCGCGGGCGCTGTGGAGGGGCCGGGTGTGGGCGTCGGTGGGGAGGACGGCGGCCATCTGCTCGGCCGTCTCGGCGTAGTTCCACAGGCCGTCGGTGCAGATCACCACGACGCCGGGGCCGTCGGGCCGGAAGTGGCGGGTGTGCGGTTCGACCTCGTAGGCGTCCGCGCCCAGCCAACCGGTGATCGCGTGCGCCCGCTCGTCGGCGTACGCCTCGGCCTCGGACATCAGGTGGTTGGCGACCATCTGCGCGGCCCAGGAGTCGTCCTCGGTGAGCCGGGTCGGGGGAACGGTGCGGTCGTCGGGGACCCAGTAGGCGCGGCTGTCGCCGACCCAGCCGACGGTCAGCAGTCCGTCGCCGACGACCGCGCCGACGAAGGTGCACGCGGGGGCGTTCTGCCGGTCGTGGTCGTCGGGGTGCGCCGGGCCGGGGGGCGCGGCGGCCAGCGCGTTGACGGCCTGGGCCGCCGTCAGGATCGCCTCGTGCAGGGCGTGCTGGGGGTGCGTACCGCGCGGCAGGGAGCCGAGCAGCGCCTCGACGCCGGTCTCGGAGGCGGTGGCGGACGCCTCGTCCGGGCGCAGGGCCGAGGAGACACCGTCGCAGACCACCGCGATGACGGCGGGGGAGCCGCCGGGCAGGGCGGTGGCGGAGACGGCGAAGTGGTCCTCGTTGCGGTGATGGCGGCGGCCGATGTCGCTGACCGCGGCGACGCCCTCCAACTCCCGCTCCCAGTGGTCGCGTTCACGTGACTGGAGATGGCCGCAGCGGCGGCAGTAACCGTCGGCGGCGACGGCCGCGGCACCGCACTCCACGCACAGCCGGGTGCCGCGCACGGGGGTGCGCAGTTCGTCCGCGACGGCCTCGTAGCCCGCGACACGGGGGTCGGCGGACGGGACGGCGGGCACGCCGGGGGCGTGGGCGAGGCGGGAGTGCGGATCGGGGGGCGGCGGTGTGGCGGGGAGCGCGCCGCAGTGCCCGCAGAACCCGCCGGAGCGGCTGCTCACGTCGAGCGGTTCATCGCAGTTCGCACACCGGGACGGCCCCGTCACACCCATGTCACACCCATGTCCTGGGGCGGAAGCGGTTGGCCCGTTCCACCAGTTCGATCCTGTCCTCGCCACGCTGCGCCAGCCGGGCGAGCAGGCGGTACGACCGTTCCAGGCCGGACCGCAGACCCCGCTCGTGCAGCGGGCTGCCCAGCAGCACCGGCGGCTCGGACGGGGGCTTCCCGCCGTCCGGCCCGGCACCGTGGCCCCCGGAGAGTACCCAGTCCAGGGCACACCCCAGAACCTCGGTGGTCAGCCGTTCCCTTCGCTCCGCGTCCAGCCCGCCGGCCGCCAGCCGTTCGGTCTGCGCGGCGGCGGCCCGCAGATCGTCCAGCAGCGGCTCGTGCGGGGAGCGCCACCGCAGCCGCGCGCGGACCGCGGCGATCCGCGCGGCGGTGCTGTGGACGGACGATTCCGGTACGGCCTCCAGGGCCCGTACCGCCCCCGCGCGGTCGCCGGCCGCGAGCCGTACCCGCGCCAGTCCGAAGGCGGCGCTGACGAAGCCCTGGTCGGCGGCCCGGACCAGCCGGTAGTACCGCGCCGCGGTGTCCCACCGTTCCAGCAGTTCGGCGCAGACCGCCAGGGCCAGCTTGGGGGCGGGCTCGCCCGGGAACGCGTCGTGGACCGCGTCGAAGCAGAGCGCGGCGGTCTCCCGGTCGCCGGTCGCCAGGGTGACCAGCCCGCGGTGCCACACCAGCCGCCAGTCCGCCGCCCAACTGCCGGA
>NZ_JCANQV010000491.1:0-2631 GCF_059553635.1 Candidatus Streptomyces philanthi | reverse complement strand
CTCGGCGCGCCCCTCGCGCGCCGGGAGGGCCGCGCCAAGGTCACCGGCGAGGCCCGCTACGCCGCCGACCACACCCCGCCCGGCTGCGCCTACGCCTGGCCGGTGCCCGCCACCATCGCCCACGGCCGGATCACCGCCGTGCACACCGCCGACGCCCTCGCCCTCCCCGGCGTCCTCGCCGTGCTCACGCACGAGAACGCCCCCCGCCTCGCGCCGTCCGAGGACCGCACCCTCGCGGTGCTCCAGGACACCGTCGTCCCGCACCGCGGCTGGTACGTCGCCCTCGCCGTCGCCGACACCCTGGAGAACGCCCGCGCCGCGGCCGCCGCGGTACGCGTCGGCTACGCGCCCCTCGGCCACGACGCCCACCTCACCGCCGACCACCCGCGCCGCTACCCGCCGGACAAGGTGGCGGGCGAGTACCCCGGCGTCCGCGAGCAGGGCGACCCCGAGGCGGCCCTGGCGGCGGCGCTGGTCACCGTCGACGCGACGTACGCCGTGGGCCCGCTGCACAACCACCCCATGGAGCCGCACGCCACCACCGCGCGGTGGACGGACGGCCATCTCACCCTCCACGACACCAACCAGGGCGCCACCTCGGCCCGCGACAGCCTCGCCGCGCTGTTCGCGCTGTCCCCGGACGACATCACGGTCGTCTGCGAGCACATCGGCGGCGCGTTCGGCTGCAAGGGGACGCCGCGCCCGCAGGCGGTGCTGGCCGCGATGGCCGCCCGGCACGTGGCACGCCCCGTCAAGATCGCGCTGCCGCGCCGCCAGATGCCCGCGGTCGTCGGCCACCGGGCGCCGACCCTCCAGCGCCTGCGGCTCGGTGCCGGCCTCGACGGTCACCTCACCGCCCTCACCCACGACGTGGTCACCCACACCTCGACCGTCATGGAGTTCGTCGAGCAGGCAGCCGTCCCCTCGCGCGTCATGTACGCCGCGCCCCATCTGCACAGCGCGCACCAGGTCGTGGCGCTGGACGTGCCCACCCCGTCCTGGATGCGCGCCCCCGGCGAATGCCCCGGCATGTACGCGCTGGAGTCGGCCGTCGACGAACTCGCCGCCGTCCTCGACCTCGACCCGATCGAACTGCGACTGCGCAACGAACCCGCCACCGAGCCGGACACCGGCCGCCCGTTCAGCACCCGCAACCTGGTCCGCTGCCTCGAAGAGGGCGCCGAGCGCTTCGGCTGGCGGCCCCGCGACCCGCGCCCCGGCGTCCGCCGCGAGGGCGACCTCCTGATCGGCACCGGCGTCGCCGCCTCCACCTACCCCACCTACCTCGCCGGCTCCAGTGCCGAGGCCCATGCCGCCGCCGACGGCACCTTCCGTATCCGCACCGACGCCACCGACCTGGGCACCGGCGCCCGTACCGTCCTCGCGCAGATCGCGGCCGCCGCCCTCGGCGTGCCCCCGGACCGCGTCCGCACGGAGATCGGCAGCAGTGATCTGCCGCCCGCGCCGCTGGCCGGCGGCTCCGCCGGAACCGGCTCCTGGGGCTGGGCCGTCCATCTCGCCTGCACCACCCTCCAGGAGAAGCTGCGCGTCCACGAGGGGCCGCTGCCGGCCGGCGGCATCACCGCGGGCGCCGACACCCGCCGGGAGGTGGCGGCCGGGTCCTCCTACGCCCGGCACGCGTTCGGCGCGCAGTTCGCCGAGGTGCAGGTCGACACGGTCACCGGTGAGGTGCGGGTACGGCGGCTGCTCGGCATGTTCGCGGCCGGGCGCATCCTCAACGCGCGCACCGCCCGCTCCCAGCTGACCGGCGGGATGATCATGGGCTTGGGGATGGCGCTGACCGAGCACAGCACCCTCGACCCCGCGTTCGGGGACTTCGCCGAGTGCGACCTCGCCTCGTACCACCTCCCGGTCTGCGCGGACACCGGCACGATCGAGGCGCACTGGCTCGACGAGGAGGACCCCCACCTCAACCCCATGGGCAGCAAGGGCATCGGCGAGATCGGCATCGTCGGCACCGCGGCGGCCGTCGCCAACGCCTTCCGGCACGCCACCGGGGTGCGGCTGCGCGCCCTGCCGCTCACCCCTGACCGGGTCCTGCCCCACCTGCCCTGACGGCCCGGCGCGCCGGGCGGACGTCACCTGAGCGGGCCGCCGATCGGTTGCGCGCCATGCCGCGCACGGCCACTATGACGGTGAACGGAATGTCACCATTCCCTCACTTTGTGCGCTCTCGGTCAGTGAGGTGAAGCAGGTGAGCCCCGCGGTGAGGAGCCACGACATGACACCGACCGCCGACCGCCGCTACACGGTGGCCCTGCGCGCCACGGCCGAACGCGTCCCGCAGATCCGGCGCATCGTGGCCGCGCACCTGCGGTACTGGGGCCTGGCGCCGCAGATCCCGCCGGTGTGCCGCGGGGTGGCGGAACTGCTGGCCAACGTCCACCGGCACGTCGGCCCGGGCGCCGCCTGCGTGGTCGAGATCCGCTGGACCGGCCGCCGGCTGACCGCCTCCGTCTCCGATCACGGCCCCCGGATGCCGAGACTGCGCGGCACGGGCGGCGGAGGGCTCGCCGCGATCGCCGCGCTCAGCGACAGCTGGGGCACCTGCGGCACGGAGGACGGCAAGGTCGTGTGGTTCACCCGCCGGGTGCCCGCCCTCCGGGAGGC
>NZ_JCANQV010000490.1:0-2652 GCF_059553635.1 Candidatus Streptomyces philanthi | reverse complement strand
CGCGGTGGTCCCGGCGTTCTTCCGCCGGTGCGCGGCCGGACGGCCCTCCGCCTCGCGAGCGCACGCACCGGACGCCGCCAGGCCCGCCCTCCGGCGGACGACGCCACTTCGAAGGCAGCGCCCAGCGTGAAGGTGCCGCACCCGGGCCGGGAGACGTACGGAGCACGACGGAGTCGCCCGTCGTGCTCCCGGGGGCGTGCGGCGGTACCCAGGGCGTATCAGGGCCGGGCCCGGAGGCGTACGCACGTACCGGAGGGTGCGGGAGCGTGTGCGCGGGTCCGTGCGGGCGGCTCGTAGGCTGTCCCCATGACCGACCCCGCCCGTCCCGCGCCACCGCCCGCGCCACCGAGCCCCGTCCCGCCGCGCCGTCTGCTGCTGGTGCACGCGCACCCGGACGACGAGTCGATCAACAACGGCGTCACGATGGCCCGGTACGCGGCCGAGGGCGCGCGGGTCACGCTGGTGACCTGCACCCGCGGTGAGGAGGGCGAGGTCATCCCGCCCGCGCTGGCCCATCTCGCGCCTGACCGGGACGACACCCTCGGACCCCACCGCGTCGGCGAACTGGCCGCGGCGATGGCCGCCCTCGGCGTCAGTGACCACCGCTTCCTCGGCGGCGCCGGACGCTACCGCGACTCCGGCATGATGGGCGCGCCCCAGAACGACCGCCCGAACGCCTTCTGGCGGGCCCCCGTCGACGAGGCGGCCGCCCATCTGGTCGCGGTGATCCGGGAGGTCCGGCCCCAGGTGCTCGTCACCTACGACCCGGACGGCGGATACGGGCACCCCGACCACATCCAGGCGCACCGCGTCGCCATGCGCGCCGCCGACCTCGCCGCCCGGCCGGACGTCCGTCCCGACCTCGGCCCGGCGCACACCATCGGCAAGATCTACTGGAACTGCAACCCCCGCTCGGTGGTCGAGGAGGGCTTCGCCCGGCTCCGCGCCGCGGGCCACTCCTTCGCCGGTGTGGCCGCGGTGGACGATGTGCCGGGTGTGGTGGCGGACGACGAGGTCACCGCCAGCATCACCGGCGACGGCGTCCACGCGGCGGCGAAGGCGGCGGCGATGCGCGCCCACGCCACCCAGATCGCGGTGGACGGCGCGTTCTTCGCCCTCTCCAACGACCTGGGGCAGCCGCTGTTCGCCGAGGAGCACTACCGCCTGGTGCGGGGTGTGTCCGGGGTGCCCGGAGGGGCGCGGGAGGACGATCTGTTCGCCGGGCTCGACGGGGACGGCGGCGTTCCGGAAGCGGCGGAATCCGGCCAGATTTCCGGGGACGGCGGCCGGGCCCGCGCCGAGCGCGAGGAGACGGCCGGATGAGCGCGGCACAGAAGCGCACCCGCGCCACGACCGGCGGCGGCACACCGGCACCGAAGGGCGGCGGCGCCTCCGCGGGGACACCCGCCGGCGCGCCCGCGCCCCTGACCCCCGGCCGGATCGGTGTGTTCGTCCTGCTGCTGGTCCTCGGGGTGCTCACCGCGCTGGCCGGCACGCTCCTCCAGGCCGCGTGGTTCCCCGGCGGGCTGCTGCTGGCGCTGCTCGCCCTCGGCGGACTCTTCCACGGCGGGGCCACCGCGACCGGGGGCGCGGCCGGGGCGCTGGTGCCCGGCGCGGCCTGGCTGATGACGGTGTTCTGGCTGCTGAGCGCCGCCCGTCCGGAGGGTGACTTCCTCTTCGGCGGGGGGCTCGGTTCGTATCTCTTCCTGCTCGGGGGCATGGTGGTGGCTGTGATCTGCGCCACCGTGGCGCAGCGGCGGGCGTGGGAATCGCACCGGAGGAGCTGACGGATGACGGTGCCCATACCCGGACACATGGAGCCAGGACCGGCGTGATCGTTTCCGGCCCGGGGGGAGTGCCCGCCGCGGGGGGCGTCCCCCGCTCGCCGGGTGGCCTCCGGTCGCGGCCAGTATGGTGGTGCGCGCCGCCGCGCCGCCCTGGGGGCGCCCCCCGGCCCGAAGGCCCGGGATCATCTCTGACGAGCGGCGGAGCCAACCGGGAGAACCTGCTTTGAGTCGCACATCTGACAGTTCGTCCTCCGGCCCCCGGGCTCGCGGTGGTGCCGCCTACCCGTCGGGTACCCCGCCGTACGGCACACCCAGGGGGGAAGCCGACGGGGCGTCGCCCGGTGCCGCCGCGCGGCCGGAGGAGCAGAAGACCGAGACCACGCTGACCACGCGGATCAAGATCAATATTCCGGGGTCCCGCCCCATCCCGCCGGTCGTCGTGCGCAAGCCCGTCGGTGAGGAGTCCGGCATGAACGGATCGGCTGGTTCCGACGGCTCGGGAAAGCCCTCCGACAGCCCCGCCCGTACGCCCGAGCGCACCGAGAGCACGGGCAGCACCCCCAGGCCCCAGGCCCCGGCGGCCGCGGCGGAGAAGCCCGCGCCGGAGCGGAAGCCCGCCGAGAAGACCAGCGACTGGTTCTCGCCGCGCAAGCCCGCCACCCCCGCGGCGCCGGCCCCGGCCGCCTCCCCGGCCCCTTCCGCGTCGGCGTCCACCACGGGCACGCACGCCTCCCCGGCCCCGGGCGGCGCCCGTTCGTCCCGCCCCGACCTGCCGTTCTTCTCCGACGGCCCGGCCGACGGCACCACGGCCCCCGAGGGCGGCCCCTCGCCGTTCGACACCCCTCCGGCGAAGCAGGCGTCCCCG
>NZ_JCANQV010000489.1:0-2660 GCF_059553635.1 Candidatus Streptomyces philanthi | reverse complement strand
GTCGAGGAGGACACGGTGAGCGGACGGCAGGAAACGGCCCTCGGCGGTGGTCTGCTGGTGGCCGGGACGACGTCCGACGCGGGCAAGAGCGTGGTGACGGCCGGGATCTGCCGCTGGCTGGTGCGTCAGGGCGTCAAGGTCGCGCCGTTCAAGGCGCAGAACATGTCGCTGAACTCGTTCGTCACCCGGGAGGGCGCGGAGATCGGCCGGGCGCAGGCGATGCAGGCCGCCGCGGCCCGTGTCGAGCCGTCCGCGCTGATGAACCCGGTGCTGCTCAAGCCGGGCGGGGACCGCAGCAGCCAGGTGGTGCTGCTGGGGAAGCCGGTGGGCGAGCTGAGCGCCCGGGGCTATCACGAGGGGCGGCAGGAACGGCTGCTGGAGACGGTCACCGACTGCCTGGCCGAGTTGCGGCGCACGCACGACGCGGTGATCTGCGAGGGCGCCGGAAGCCCCGCCGAGATCAATCTGCGGCGCACCGACATCGTCAACATGGGCCTGGCGCGGGCCGCCCGGCTGCCGGTGGTGGTGGTCGGCGACATCGACCGCGGCGGGGTGTTCGCGTCGTTCTTCGGCACCACGGCGCTGCTGTCGGCCGAGGACCAGGAGCTGGTCGCCGGATACCTCGTCAACAAGTTCCGCGGCGACGTGGCCCTGCTGGAGCCCGGCCTGGAGATGATGCGGCAGCTGAGCGGCCGGCCGACGCTGGGCGTCCTGCCGTACCGTCACGGCCTGGGCATCGACGAGGAGGACGGGCTGCGGGTGTCGATGCGGGGCGCGGTCCGCGAGAGCGTGGTGGCGCCGCCGCACGGCGCCGACGTGCTGCGCGTCGCGGTGGCGGCCGTCCCCCTGATGTCCAACTTCACCGATGTGGACGCGCTGGCCGCGGAGCCGGGCGTGGTGGTGCGGTTCGTGGACCGGCCCGAGGAACTGGCCGACGCGGACCTGGTCGTCGTCCCCGGCACGCGCGGCACCGTGCGGGCGCTGGCCTGGCTGCGTGAACGCGGTCTCGCCGCGGCGCTGGCCCGGCGGGCCGCCGAGGGCCGCCCCGTCCTGGGCATCTGCGGCGGCTTCCAGGTCCTCGGCCGGCGCATCGACGACGACGTCGAGTCGCGGGCGGGGCGCGTCGAGGGCCTGGGGCTGCTGCCGGTGCGGGTGCGGTTCGCGGCGGAGAAGACACTGGCGCGGCCCGTCGGCGAGGCGCTGGGCGAGCGGGTCGAGGGCTACGAGATCCATCACGGCGTGGCCGAGGTGGACGGCGGCGAACCCTTCCTCGACGGCTGCCGGGTGGGGTCCGTGTGGGGCACCCACTGGCACGGCTCGCTGGAGAGCGACGGCTTCCGGCGCGCGTTCCTGCGCCGGGTCGCGGCCGACGCCGGACGGGACTTCGTCCCCGCGCCCGGCACCCGCTTCGGCGCGCTGCGCGAGGAACAGCTGGACCTCCTCGGGGACCTGATAGAGGAGCACGCGGACACCGGCGCGCTGCTGCGGCTGATCGAGAAGGGCGTGCCCGAGGGCCTGCCGTTCGTGCCGCCCGGCGCGCCCGCCCCGGTGCCGCAGGCCCCGCCCCGCGGCGGCACGACCACCACCACGACCGACCGGAGCACGTCCCTCGAAGGGGGTACCCGTTAATGGCCTCGGCCCCGTATCCGTTCACCGCCGTCGTCGGCATGGCCGACATGCGGTTGAGCCTGCTGCTCAACGCCATCTCCCCGGCCATCGGCGGGGTGCTCGTCCGGGGGGAGAAGGGCACCGCGAAGTCGACGATCGTGCGCGGTCTGACGGCCCTGATGCCTTCGCTGGACGTCGTCCCCGGCTGCCGCTTCTCCTGCGACCCGGCCGCGCCGGACCCCGCCTGCCCCGACGGCCCGCACACCCCGGGTGACGCCGGCGGCCGCCCGACGCGGATGGTCGAACTGCCCGTCGGCGCCTCCGAGGACCGCCTGGTGGGCGCGCTGGACATCGAGCGGGCGCTGGCCGACGGCGTCAAGGCGTTCGAGCCGGGCCTGCTGGCCGACGCGCACCGCGGCATCCTCTACGTCGACGAGGTCAACCTGCTCCACGACCATCTGGTCGACGTGCTGCTGGACGCGGCCGCGATGGGCGCCTCCTACGTCGAGCGGGAGGGCGTCTCCGTACGGCACGCCGCGCGGTTCCTGCTCGTCGGGACGATGAACCCCGAGGAGGGCGAGCTGCGGCCGCAGCTGCTCGACCGGTTCGGGCTGACGGTGGAGGTCGCCGCCTCCCGCGACCCGGAGCAGCGGGTGGAGGTCGTCCGGCGCCGGCTGGCGTACGACGACGACCCGGCCGCGTTCGCGGCGCGCTGGGCGGACGAGGAGACCGCGCTGCGCGAGCGGATCGCGGCGGCGCGGGAGCTGCTGCCCCGTGTGGAGCTGGGCGACGCGGCGCTGCGGCAGATCGCGGCGACCTGCGCGGCGTTCGAGGTGGACGGGATGCGCGCGGACATCGTGATGGCGCGCACCGCCACGGCGCTCGCCGCGTGGGCGGGCCGCACCGAGGTGCTGACCGAGGACGTGCGGCAGGCGGCGCTGCTGGCGCTGCCGCACCGCAGGCGCCGCAACCCGTTCGACGCGCCGGGACTGGACGAGGACACGCTGGACGAGGCGCTGGAGGAGTCCGCCGGGGACGGCGACGACCCGGAG
>NZ_JCANQV010000488.1:0-2688 GCF_059553635.1 Candidatus Streptomyces philanthi | reverse complement strand
AGGGCGTCCTGTCCGGGGACGGCGGGGTAGTTGAGTTCGAGGTTGACGCGGCCGTCGGGGGGCGGGGGTTCGGCGAGGGCGGGGCCGGGGTGGTGCGGGGCGGCGGCGCGGACGAAGGTGCCGCGGCCGACCTCGCCGGTGGTCAGGCCGCGGCGGGCCAGTTCGCGGTAGACGCGGGTGGCGGTGGAGGGGGCGATGTGGTGGGCGCGGGCGAAGGCGCGCTGGGTGGGGAGCCGGTCGCCGGGACGCAGCCGCCCGGCGGCGATCTCGTCCGCGATGCCGTCGGCGAACCCCCGGTAGTCGTCCGCGTGCATGTGCCCTCCCCCGGTCGAGGCGTTCTCGACATTGCACCGAGTTCAATTCCCGCTATTGCACCGGGATTCTGGCCTTCCTAGCATCGAGCCGTCAAGGGCATCCGCCCCCAACCCACGGAAGAACGAGGCGAGTTGTGCCGACCTCCGCGAACACCCCGCAGACCGCCGCCGTCGCGGACGGCGTCACCCTCGCCTTCGAGGACCGCGGCGACGGGACACCGCTGCTGCTCGTCCACGGCCACCCCTTCGACCGCACCCTCTGGGCCCCGCAGCTCACGGCGTTCGGAACGCCCGGCTCCGGTGTCCGGGTGATCGCCCCGGACCTGCGGGGCTACGGCGCCTCGACGGTGACGCCCGGCACGGTGCCCCTGGAGACCTTCGCCCGCGATCTCGCCGCCCTGCTCGACACCCTGCTGCCGGACGGGGAACGGGTCGTGGTCTGCGGGCTGTCGATGGGCGGGCAGATCGCGCTGGAGTTCGCCCGGCTGTTCCCCGGGCGGCTGCGCGCCCTCGCCCTCGTCGCGACCTCCCCGTACCCGGAGACCGACGAGGGCCGGCGCGCCCGCCGCGCCATGGCCGGCCGGCTGCTGCGGGAGGGCATGGCCGGCTACGCGGACGAGGTGCTGGACGCGATGATCGCGCCGTACAACGTCACCGCCCTGCCGCGGACCGCCGAACGGGTGCGCGCGATGATGCGCGCGACCCCGCCCGAGGGCGCCGCCGCCGCGCTGCGCGGGCGCGCCGAACGCCCCGACCACACCGCCTTGCTGCCGCGCATCACGGTTCCGGCCCTGGTGGTCGCCGGGCAGGACGATCCGTTCACCCCGCCCGCCGAGGCCCGGGAGTGGTCGCGGCTGCTGCCCGACGCCGGCCTCACCGTGGTCGAGGGCGCCGCCCATCTGCCGAACCTGGAGCGCCCCCGGGCGTTCGACGCGGCGCTGGGCGGGCTGCTGGAACGGGCCCGCCGCGCGTGACGGCCCGTGGCGCACCGTGCGCGCGGCGCGTCCGGTAGGGTGCGGGGCATGCACGCGCATCTCCTGCCGACCATGAACTGGTGGTGGACCGCTCACACGGCGGCCCACTGATTCGCGCGCACCACTGAACTTCGCGAAGGCCGCCCGAGGGGCGGCCTTCGGGGTTTCCGCGGCCGTTCCCTCCCCTCTGGAAGGAACCCCCGTGGAAGGAACACCCGTGGCACAGTCCCCGTCCGCCGCCGCCCTCGTCCGCCGGCTGCTGGCCCCCGGCTGCCCTCCGTTCGCCCTGCTGCGCCGCCGCACCCCGGGCCGGGAGGCGGACGCCGCCGCCCGCGTCGAGGTGCTGATCGGCGAGGTGACCGAGGTGGAGCGGCTGGCGGACATCCCGCTCGGTGAGGGCGCCCCGGGCACGCCGGTGACCGACGCGCTGGCGCTCGTCCCGTTCCGGCAGATCCGCGAGCGCGGCTTCCGGGCCCCCGACGACGGCACCCCGCTGGCCGTCCTGCGTCCCCGGGAATGCCACGAGGTCCCCCTGGAGGAGCTGCTCGCCGCGCTGCCCGCGCACGCCGTGCGGGTGGCGGACGGGGGCTTCGACGTGGACGACGCGGCGTACGCGGAGACCGTCCGGCGGGTCGTGCGGGACGAGATCGGCACCGGCGAGGGCGCGAACTTCGTGATCCGCCGCACCTTCGAGGGACGGATCGCGGACTTCTCGGCGGCGGACGCGCTCGCCCTGTTCCGGCGGCTGCTCGTCGGGGAGCGGGGGGCGTACTGGACGTACGTCGTGCACCGGCCGGGTCTGCACACCCTGGTCGGGGCCAGCCCCGAGGTCCATGTGCGGATGACCGGCCACACGGTCGTGATGAACCCGATCAGCGGGACGTACCGCTACCCCGAGGGCGGTCCGACCGCCGAGGGCCTGCTGGCGTTCCTGGGCGACCGCAAGGAGGTGGAGGAGCTGTCCATGGTCGTCGACGAGGAGCTGAAGATGATGTGCGCCGTCGGCGACCGGGGCGGGGTGGTCGTCGGGCCGCGGCTGCGGGAGATGGCGCATCTCGCGCACACCGAGTACGAGCTGCGCGGGCGCTCCACGCTCGACGCCCGCGAGGTGCTGCGGGAGACGATGTTCGCGGCGACGGTCACCGGGTCGCCGGTGGAGAACGCCTGCCGGGTCATCGCCCGCCACGAGCCGGTGGGGCCGGACGGCCGGGGCCGCGGCTACTACGCGGGCGCGCTGGCGCTGTTCGGCCGGGACGCGGGCGGCGCCCAGGTGCTGGACTCGCCGATCCTCATCCGTACCGCGGACATCGCGGCGGACGGGCGGCTGCGGGTGCCGGTCGGGGCGACGCTGGTGCGCGCCTCCGACCCGTACGGCGAGGTCGCCGAGACGCACGCCAAGG
>NZ_JCANQV010000487.1:0-2696 GCF_059553635.1 Candidatus Streptomyces philanthi | reverse complement strand
TCGGCGCCGAGCCCGAGGAGGTGGTCCGCGGTGGCGCGGGCCGTCAGGTCCCGTTGTTCCGCCGCGTCGGCGGTGCTGCGGGAGGTGTCGGCGTACACGGACGCCCAGGGGCCGGGCCTGTGGGTGACGGGTTCCAGGAGCGGGAGTCGCATGGGCTGCCTCCTGAGCTGTCGTGGTTCGCTTCGCGTCACCGGGTTCCCGTTTCCGCCGGTCCGCAACATGCCGCCCGGGGCGCGTCACGTCCGGCCGGGGCGCGCCCGGCGGCGTCCGTACGTACGGTGGAAGCGCCGCCGTCGCTCCTCCGCACGGGCGGGCGGCGGGCGCGCGGTGCCCGGGGCCGCGCGGGGTTGGCACGACCGGGGTCTGGAGGCAGAGATGGTCATGGAACACGGTACGGACAAGGCCGGACCCGCCCGCGACGACGTCCTCAAGCGGCGGATGCGGGCCGAGTTGCTCGCCGAGCGGACGCTGGGGACGGAGGAGGAGAGCGACTTCCGGCCGGCGGAGCGGCGGGGGCCGGAGACCGCGCGGGTGCCCGAGAGCGTGGTGCGGGGCAGCGCGCCGCGCGGGATGACCGGGGAGGACGTGGTGGTGCGTTCGGAGCTGGCCCGGTACCTCGGCCGCAGCCTGTACCCGGCCGACAGGTTCACCGTCCTGGACACCCTGCGGCGCAACAACGCGCCGGACGGGCTGGTCACCCTGGCGGAGCGGCTGCCCGCGCACGAGATGTTCCCGAACGTGCAGAGCATCGCCGCCTCCCTCGGCCTGGGGACGGAGGCCCGCCGGGGCTGAGCCGCCGCACGGCGGGTCCTACGGCTGCGGCTCGACGGCAAGAGGCGGACGATGTGGGTGGGGACCTCGTGGGCCGGGTGAGCGGCACCCGGCACCGGACGGGCGCGAGGCGGCTGGGCCGCCGGCACAGTGTGGGACCACCGCGGGCCGGAAGGAGAGCGGTCATGTCGGACAACGCGAGGGGCGATGAGGTCTATCAGCCGTCCCCGTCCGATCCCCAGGACTACCCCGACGATCTGGACATGGAGGACGCTCTCGACGAGCCCGGCCTCGACGAGATGCTGGACACGGGCTACTCACCGCCCGAGAGACCCCTCGCGGTCACCCACCACGGGGTCACCGCGCAGGAGCAGCACGACGGCGAGACGCTGGACCAGCGGCTGGCCGAGGAGGTCCCCGACATCGCGGTGCCGGACGGCGACGGGGTGGGCGACCGGGCCGGCGGGGACGGCGAGCTGTGGGACGGCCAGGTCGGGGAGGCCCGCGCCGGGCGGCTGGTGGGCGCGGACGAGGGGTACCCGCGCCACGCCAACGACGTGGTGGCCCATGACGTCGGGATCGACGGCGGCGCGGCGTCGGCGGAGGAGGCCGCGGTGCACATCTGCCCGGACACCGAGGAGGGAGAGACGGGTCCGGACAGCTCCTTCTAGCGGGGGCGTGCGGCGGGCGTCCTATCCGCCGTGCACGATCTGGATCAGGTTGCCGCAGGTGTCGTCGAACACGGCGGTGGTGATCGTGCCCATCTCCATCGGCTCCTGGGTGAAGCGCACCCCGAGCCCGCTCAGCCGGTCGTACTCCGCCGGGACGTCGTCCACGGCGAAGGAGGTGGCCGGGATGCTGTCCCGGACCAACGCCGTCTTGTACGGCCGCACGGCGGGGTGGTCGGAGGGTTCCAGCAGCAGTTCGGTCCCGTCGGGGTCCTCGGCCGAGACCACGGTCAGCCACCGGGCCGCGCCCAGGGGGATGTCGTGCTTCTTCACGAAGCCCAGGACATCGGTGTAGAAGCGCAGGGCCTTTTCCTGGTCGTCGACGAAGACGCTGGCCAGATGGATTCTCATGGGTGTTCTCCGGTGGGCCGGGGACGGGCGTCGGGTCACATTGTGCTCAAAGGGGCGGTGCGGTGTCCGGCCGGTGCGGCGGCCTTCGCGGCACAGGAGGGCCTGGGGCGTCATCCGCCGCCCCGGCGTGGTGCGGCCGCGTCGGCGGCGACCTGTCCGAGGGTGCGGCCGCTGCGGACGGAGCGGGCGCGGACCGGGTCGGGCGCGCCGCCCCTGCCCGCCCGCGCGTCGTTCTCCTTCACCAGCAGCCATGCCTCCTTCTCGCCCGGCTCCTCGCCCGTGCGGAAGCGGGTGAGGGCGTAGCCGCCGTGCAGTTTGCGGCCGTCGAGCCAGAAGGCGGCGTGGCCGCGGGCCAGGGCCTCGGCGAAGTCCCCGGGGTGGCCCTTGCGGCGGGAGGGCAGGGGGCGGTAGGTGCCCTGGTCCCAGACGATCACGGTACCGGCACCGTACTCCCCCTTGGCGATGACGCCCTCGAAGCCCCGGTACTCCAGGGGGTGGTCCTCGGTGGGCACGGCCAGGCGCTTGTCGTGCGGGTCGGCGGACGGCCCCCTGGGGACGGACCAGGACTTCAGTACGCCGTCGACCTCCAGCCGGAAGTCGAAGTGCATCCGTGTCGCGTCGTGGATCTGCACCACGAAGCAGGGTGCGGTGCCCGGTCGCGGGGACGGCTCGCCCGGGGGTTCGCCGGTGCGGTCGAAGTGCCGTTTGCCTCGGTAGGCCGCGAGCCGGTCGTCGTCGCCCATCTGCGCCCCCTTCGCCTCGGTCCGCGCCCCTCCCACTCTGGCGCGCGGGGACGGGCCCCGCGACCGGGGTCCCCGTCCGTACCGGGCGCCGGGGAAGCCTCGG
>NZ_JCANQV010000486.1:0-2708 GCF_059553635.1 Candidatus Streptomyces philanthi | reverse complement strand
CGGACTGCCCGGCCCGACGCCGAGCTGGACGCCGAAGTTCGTCAGCGCCAGCCAGAAGACGGCGGCGAGCGCGACGGCGGACAGCGCGGGGGCGACCAGCCGGTTCCACAGCGGCTCGCCGGACTCCCGCCGCGCGAAGAAGCAGATCACCGCGACCGAGGTCACGCACAGCAGCAGGATCACGCCCAGCGCGCCCAGGTTCGTCAGCCAGGTGAAGACATCGTCCACCGGATCGCGGCCGGCGAGCGCGAAGGCCGCGGTGACGGTGAGGGTGACGGCGGTCTGGACGAGCGAGCCCCGGTGCGGCGAACCGTGGCGCGGATGCGGCACTCCGAGCGCGCGGGGCAGCACGCCCTCGCGCCCCAGGGAGCGCAGATAGCGGGCGGCCGCGTTGTGGAAAGAGAGCAGCGCCGCCACCAGACTGGTGATCAGGAAGAGCTGGGCCAGGTCCGAGAAGAGGGGCCCCAGGCTGCCGCGCCCGAGGGTGAACATCATGTCCGGGCCGTGCCGTTGGGCGAGGGCCACCGCGCGGCCGGGGCCGGCACCGGTGATCATCGCCCAGGACGTCAGCGCGTAGAAGACGCCGACGAGGACGACGGACGTGTAGGTGGCGCGGGCGACGGTGCGCCGCGGGTCCTTGCACTCCTCCCCGTACAGCGCCGCCGACTCGAAGCCCATGAACGCCGCGAAGACACAGCACAGGGCGACACCGAGGGCCCCGTCGGCGACCGCGCCCGGGGTGAACGGCGCCAGGGAGACGCCCTCCGGGGCGCGGCCGAACTGCGCGAGGTCGAAGACCAGGACGGTGCCGGACTCCAGCGCGATCAGCACCGCGAGCACCTTCGCGCCGAGATCGACCCGGCGGTGGCCCAGCACACCGACCAGCGCCGTACACAGGAACACCAGCGCCCACCAGGGCACGTCAAGTCCCAGCCGGGCGCGCAGGAAGTCCGCGGTGGTGGCGCCGAACAGGCCCGCGACGCCCACCTGCATGGCGTTGTACGCGACCAGCGCGACGAAGGCGGCGGCGACCCCGGCGGTACGGGAGAGGCCCTGCGCGGCGTACGCGTAGAAGGCCCCGGCGCCGGTGATGCGGCGGCTCATCGCCGCGTAGCCGGCGGCGAAGACGGTGAGTAGCGCGGCGACCGCCAGATAGAGCAGGGGGATACCCAGCACCTTGGTGACGCCGAGGGACTGCGGGATGCCGCCGGCCGCCACGGTCAGCGGGGCGGAGGCGGCGACGACGAAGAAGACGACACCGGGCACACCGATCCGGCCGGCGGGCGCTTCGGCCGGGAGGGTGGCGGCGGTGACAGGAACGGTGGGGGCGCTCGGACCCATGGCCATACCAAGCTCCTGGGGCGGGAGATGATGGGCAGGCGACGCGTGGCGGCGCACGACGGCGCGCACGCCCGCGTGCGGGTGTACCGGGACGGTACGAAGGCGTACGGACGAGGGCGTGCCGGACCGGCCGCGATATCGTTTGAGTCCGTACGGGATGCGGGTGCGGCAGATCGTACGGCCGCGAACGACGCCCGGCAAGGGAAGAGGAGTGACCGAAGGCGATGCGCTGGCAGCGGCAGAGGGAGAC
This sequence comes from Candidatus Streptomyces philanthi, assembly GCF_059553635.1. Lineage (NCBI taxonomy): Bacteria > Bacillati > Actinomycetota > Actinomycetes > Kitasatosporales > Streptomycetaceae > Streptomyces > Candidatus Streptomyces philanthi. The sequence continues at coordinate 1,117 of NZ_JCANQV010000486.1, read as the reverse complement.
GCAGTGGTGAGCGGGCACCGGTCCATCGGGGACACCGAGAAGGCCGTCCAGGCCAAGCTCGGCGACACTCCCATCCGGCACGCGCAGATGGCCGCGGTGGCGAACATCTACCGCGCCGCCGCCTCCGTGCGCCAGCACTTCGAGAACTCCGTCCTGCGCGGCGCCGAACTGACCTGGACCTCCTTCGTCGTCCTCTGGGTCGTCTGGATCTGGGGCGAGATGGAGACCCGCCGGGTCGCCGAGGAGGCCGGCATCTCCAAGGGCACCCTCACCGGCGTGGCCCGCACCCTCCAGAGCCGCGGCCTGATGGAACGCAGCGGCCACCCCACCGACGGCCGCCTGGCACTCCTCTCGCTCACCCCCGCCGGCGAGGAACTGATGGCGCGGGTCTTCCCGCAGTTCAACGCCGAGGAGGCGTTCGTCGCCGAGGGCCTGACCGACAAGGAGGCCCTCCAGCTCGCCGACCTGCTGCGCCGCATCGTCGTCCAGGTCGAGACGCACGGCGAGGAGCGCCGCCTCGAACTCCTCGACGGCGCCGACCCCCGCCCCCGCCGCAGCGGCCGGCGGGCGCGGGGATAGGGCCCGGCGTCAGTCACGCCCCCGCGCCGCCCCCACCAGCCCCTCGAACAGCCCCCGCTGCGCCGGGTCCCGGTCCGCCGTGTCCTCCGGGTGCCACTGGACGGCCGTGAACCATCCGGGCGCGCCGGGGAGGGAGAGCGCCTCGACGGTGCCGTCGGCGGCGCGGGCGGTGACGGTGAGACCGTCGCCGAGCCGTTCCACGCACTGGTGGTGGTAGCAGGACGCGGTCACCTCGGTCGTGCCCAGGAGAGCGGCGAGAGGGGAGCGGGGGACGATCGTGACCGGGTGGACCCGGTGGCGGTGGTCGTCGTCCATGTGCTGGCGCAGGGTGCCGCCCAGGGCGATGTTCACCGTCTGGAGGCCGCGGCAGACCGCCAGCGTCGGCAGGCCCGCGGCCAGCGCGCGGCGGGCGAGGGCGAGGTCGAACGCGTCCTGTTCGGCGTCCACGTCGTAGACGCTCCCGTGCGCCGGGCCGGACGCGTACAGCTTCGGCGACAGGTCGCCGCCGCCGGGCAGCAGCAGTCCGTCGCAGCGGGCC
>NZ_JCANQV010000485.1:0-2714 GCF_059553635.1 Candidatus Streptomyces philanthi | reverse complement strand
GGCGCGTGGGGCGGCTCAGGTCTTGCGGGCCTTGGCGGCCACTCCGACGCAGACCAGCCCCATCAGGAACGCCAGGGCGCCGATGATGACGTTGTTCCAGATGACGCCCGCGGTGGGGCTGGTGCCCACGATCCACGGCGCGATGATCATCCAGACGCCGATGGCGCACATGGCCCAGCTCAGCCCGTACATCCGTGCCGGCCTGACGGTGAACCCCAGCGCCAGCGCGGCGATGGCCACGCCGATGATGAGGTTGTGTGTCGTCAGTGACGGCTGGGAGAGACTGAAGTGCACGATCCAGGAGGACACCGCGCAGTACAGGCCGAGGAGGAACACCGGCCCGTCCACGAGTGCCACATCGCGCCCTCCGAGGACCCTTTCGTACCGGGCCTGCATCTCGGATACGTCGGGGTGACCGGCGAGATCTCCCCTGTGGTGTGAGACGTCGGGCATGCGACTCGCCTCCTTCTTCCTCAAGCCTGCCCGTACCACGCGGCAGCTCGGCCGCACACCCCCATTCTGCGCTTATGTCGCTTTTATGTGTAGTCGGGAGGGGGCTTTTCGACGGCGCCGGCATGCGGGTCGGCGGTGTCGTGACGTACCGCGACCGGCCGGTACGGAGCGTACGAGCGGGGCGGCCGGGTCAGGAGCGGCCGAGGAGGCCGTCCAGGTGCGGGAGGCGGTGGTCCAGGCGCTCGCGCTTGGCCCGCAGATAGCGGAGGTTCTCCTTCCCCGGCGGCATCAGCAGCGGGACCTCCTCCGCGACGCCGACGCCGTAGCGCACCAGCGCCTCGCGCTTGCGCGGATTGTTGGAGAGCAGACGCACGGAACGGACGTCGAGGTCGCCCAGGATGTCGGCGGCGACGCGGTAGTCGCGGGCGTCGACCGGCAGCCCGAGGGCGATATTGGCCTCGACCGTGTCCAGCCCCTCCGCCTGGAGTTTCATCGCCCTCAGTTTCGCCAGCAGCCCGATACCGCGCCCCTCGTGCCCCTGGAGATAGACGAGAATTCCGCTGCCCTCCGCCGCGATCGCGTCCAGCGCCGCCGACAATTGCTCGCCGCACTCGCAATGCGTCGAACCGAAGACGTCCCCCGTCAGGCACTCGGAATGCAACCGGGTGAGTACCGCGTCCCGCCCGATGTCACCGTGGACCAAGGCCACTTGTTCGTCGCCGTTTAAGCGGTCCCGGTAGCCGATGGCCAGGAAATCCCCGTGAACGGTGGGCAATCGGACCTCCACCACCCGTTCGACGCCATTGTGCCCAGCGGCATCGGTGAACACGACATCACGTTCGGTCATGACGGGATCGTACCGCCGCGGTGCGGAATTCACCGGGTGTCCGGTGAACATTCGCGATCAACTCCGTGCCACGCCCGTATTGTCGTGTTCAACCTGCGGAAAAGCACCGTCACGCGTACTCTTCCCGTGCGGTGCCGGTCCCGTCCGGCACGCTCCGCGCATGCCACGGGAGGACGGCCCGCGGCCCGGCCCGTCCGGGCGCCGGGGGAAGAACCGGGAGAACACGAGGAGTTCATGAGCAGCTCGGGAACACCGGAGGCGACGGCGGGGGTGCTGCCGACCGGTACGACGCGGGACGCGGCCGCCCTGGGCGCCGATGTCGCGGTACTGCCCGTCGGCAGTTTCGAACAGCACGGCCCTTTTCTTCCGCTGGCGACCGACACCGTCATCGCCGCCACCGTCGCCCGCCAGATCGCCGACACCCATCCCGTTCTTCTGCTGCCGCCGCTCACCTTCTCCTGTTCGCACGAGCACGCGGCCTGGCCGGGCACGGTCAGTATTTCGGCCGCGACCCTGTATGCCGTGGTGCGTGACATCGCCGATTCCCTGCGGCGTTCCGGTATCGGCACGCTGATTCTGGTGAACGGGCACGGCGGGAATTACGTCCTGCGCAATGTGGTCCAGGAATCCGCCGGTACCGGTGTGCGTATGGCACTGTTCCCCGGCCCGGCCGACTGGTCCGCGGCCTGCGCGGCGGCGGGCGTGGAGACGTCCGGGCACAGCGACATGCACGCCGGGGAAATCGAGACGTCGATTCTGCTGCACTCCCGTCCGGAACTGGTCCGGCCCGGTTACGAGGACGCCGACCATCTCGCCGACGACCGCGGGCATCTGCTGACCCTGGGCCTGGCCCCCTACACCGCGTCAGGAATCGTGGGGCGTCCGTCCCTCGCCTCGGCCCGCAAGGGGGAACTGCTGCTGTCGGCGCTGGTGACCGCGTTCGGCCCCTACCTCGGACTGTTCCGCTCATGAGCGGCGTTCACGGGCCGGACGAGGAGGGGACGCTGGACGACGCGGCGGCCTGGGAGCTGCTGCGCACGCTGCGCTCGGCCGACGCCGCCGGGGCCGCGGGCCTGCTGCGCGGCCCCGGCGGCCGATGGCGGTGGCGGCAGCCGGCCTCGGACGGGGCGGCGGAGCTGGCCGCGCGCTATCTGCCGCTGTGCCTGGCCGGGCCGCGTACCGCCTTCGCGCAACTGGGGCAGAGCGTCGACGGGTTCATCGCGACCCGTACCGGTGACGCGGACTTCGTCACCGGTGAGGAGGACCGCCGGCATCTGCACCGGCTGCGGGCGCTCGCCGACGCGGTGGTCGTCGGCGCGGGCACCGTCGTCGCGGACGATCCCCGGCTGACCGTGCGCGCCTGCCCGGGGGCGCAGCCGGTGCGGGTGGTCGTCGACCCCCGCGGCCGGGTGCC
>NZ_JCANQV010000484.1:0-2717 GCF_059553635.1 Candidatus Streptomyces philanthi | reverse complement strand
GCGCGGCCCGCGCCGTGGCGCCGGTCGAGGGCGTACGGGTGGAGGCGGCGCCCGGCAGCGGCGACGACCGCATGGTGGAGCTGGTCGCGGCCGAGGGCGGCGACCGCGACTGCGTGGTGGTCACCGCCGACCGTGAACTCCGCGCCCGCGTCGAGGCGCTGGGCGCCCGCGTCGCGGGACCGCGGTCGGTGCGCCGGGGGCGTGACGGCGGGGCCCGGCCTCCTGTGGGGTGAGCGTCCGGGCGCCGTTCCTCAGCGCCCCCCGCCCCTCCCCCCGCGCAGGCGGCTGTGGCGGTGGCCGTAGGCGAAGTAGACGAGGAAGCCGAGGGCCATCCAGGCCGCGAAGCGCAGCCAGGTCTCCGCGGGCAGATTGAGCATCAGCCAGAGCGAGGCCAGCACCGAGAGGACCGGGACCAGGGGGACCAGGGGGGTGCGGAAGGCGCGCGGCAGGTCGGGGCGGGAGCGGCGGAGCAGGACGACGCCGAGGGCGACCACCACGAACGCGAACAGGGTCCCGATGTTGACGAGTTCGGCGAGCACGTCGATCGAGGTGAACCCGGCGACGACCGCGACGACCGCGCCGAGCAGCACGGTCGAGCGGTAGGGCGTGCCGAACCGGGGGTGGACGCGGGAGAAGAACTGCGGCAGCAGCCCGTCCCGGCTCATCGCGAAGAACACCCGGCTCTGGCCGAGCAGCAGGATCATGCACACGGACGTCAGGCCGACGGCCGCGCCGAAGCTGATGACGCCCGCGTAGAAGGGGTGGCCGACGGCCTTGAAGGCGTCGGCGAGCGGCGCGTCGGTGGACAGCTCGCTGTAGTTCTGCATGCCGGTGACGACGACGGACACGGCCACGTACAGCAGGGTGCAGATGGCGAGCGAGCCGAGGATGCCGCGGGGGACGTCGCGCTGGGGGTCGCGGGTCTCCTCGGCGGCGGTGGCGACGATGTCGAAGCCGATGAACGCGAAGAAGACCACGGCCGCGGCGGCGAACACGCCCATCACGCCGTAGGCGGAGGGGGTGAAGCCGAACATCAGCTGGGACAGGGGCGCGGCGAGGCCGCCGGCGCCCGCGCGGGGCCGGCTGGGCGGGAGGAACGGGTGGTAGTGGGCGGTGGTGATGAAGAAGGCGCCGGCGATGACGACCAGCAGGACGACGGCGACCTTGATGCCGACGATCACGGAGGTGACCCGGGAGGACAGTTTCATGCCGAGAACGAGGATGCCGGTCAGTGCCAGGACCAGGACGCAGGCGAGCAGGTCGAAGCCGAAGGCGCCGCCCCCGGTGCCGGAGAGGGGGGCCGGCAGATGCCAGCCCGCGCTGTCCAGCAGGGAGCGCACATAGCCGGACCAGCCGACGGAGACCACCGCGCAGCCCAGCGCCAGCTCCAGGATCAGGTCCCAGCCGATGATCCATGCGGGGAGTTCGCCGAGCGAGGCGTAGGAGAAGGTGTAGGCGGAGCCGGCGACCGGCACGGTGGAGGCGAACTCGGCGTAGCAGAGCGCGGCGAGGGCGCAGACGACGCCGGCGACGACGAAGGAGATCGCGACGGCGGGGCCCGCCTCCTCCTTGGCGATCTTTCCGGTGAGAACGAAGATGCCCGTTCCGATGACCACTCCGACGCCGAATGTGGTCAGGTCGAGTGCGGAGAGGGACTTCTTGAGGGCGTGTTCCGGTTCCTCGGTGTCCTGGATCGACTCCTCGACCGTCTTCGTCCGGAACATGCCGCGGCCGCGGCGTGCTCCGGCGTCCGTGTCCTGCCGTGTGCTCATGGGCGAACCTCCGCCTGGACGACCCGTATCCCTCCTGAACTGACCGAGTCTGCGCAACGGCGGGAAACGGGAGCGTCCGGCGGGCCTTTCCGGGGCGGGGATTCACCCCGAGGGAGCACGGGGGCCGGTACGCCGATGGGCCGGTCGGAGCACCCGAACGGGCGTCCGGCCGGCCCATCGGCGGCGGTACGGAACGGCGGTCAGTCGCGGGCGACCTCGGCGGTCCTGGCCTCGTCCGGGCCGGACCCGCCGTCCGCCTCCGGGGCGGCGTCGGTGCCCACGGCCTCCCCGGCGTCCTCGTAGCGGCCGTCGAGCTTGGCGACCAGGCCGGTGACCTGGCGGGCGATGTCCGGCGCCGTGAGCCCGATCTCGGCCATCACCTCCTTGCGGGAGGCGTGGTCGAGGAAGCGCTCGGGGATGCCGAAGTCGCGCAGCGGGACGTCCACGTCGGCGTCGCGCAGCGCCTGGGCGACCGCCGCGCCGACGCCGCCGGTGCGGATGTTGTCCTCGACGGTGACGACCACCCGGTGCTTCGCGGCCAGGCCCGGCAGCTTTGGGTCGACCGGCTTGACCCAGCGCGGGTCGACGACCGTGGTGGTGATGCCCTGCTTGTCGAGGAGGTCGGCGATCTCCAGGCACATGGGGGCCAGCGCGCCCACGGAGACGAGCAGCACATCCGGGCGGGCGGCGTCCCCGGGGGCGGCGCGCAGCACGTCCATGCCGCCGACCGTGCCGACCGCCTCGACGGCCGGGCCGACCGCGCCCTTGGAGTAGCGCACGACGGTCGGCGCGTCGTCCACCTCGACGGCCTCGCGCAACTGGGCGCGGACCTGGTCGGCGTCGCGCGGCGCCGCGATCCGCAGACCGGGGACGACCTGGAGCAGGGACATGTCCCACATGCCGTTGTGGGAGGCGCCGTCGGTGCCGGTGACACCGGAGCGGTCC
>NZ_JCANQV010000483.1:0-2719 GCF_059553635.1 Candidatus Streptomyces philanthi | reverse complement strand
CCGGTCGCCCCGGCGCGTGCCGCGCGCACGCCGTCACCCCGGAGCGCGTACGGGGCCCGCCCGGGGGAGTGCGTACGGGAGCCCCCGGGAGATCACGTTCGACGCTGCCCCCGGCGGAGAACAGCCCCGCGTCCGACTCCGGAGCGGAACCGGACCTCGCGGATCTGTGACCGTAATCACCGCCGCAGTGTGATCTGTGATTTAGGGCCGAACGGCCCTCGGCGATAACCTGCAAGGCGGACATGCCGCGTATTCGGCCACCGTGTACGCCTCCCTCTGTGACTGCGCCGTCACGTTGCCCTTCGCGGCACGCCCATGCGGACAACGAACCGCGAAGACTACGGCGATACTGAGTAGACAAGGGACGGACGCGCGTGGACCTGTTCGAGTACCAGGCGAGGGACCTCTTCGCCAAGCACGGCGTACCGGTGCTGGCCGGTGAAGTCATCGACACGCCTGAGGCGGCGCGCGCGGCGACCGAGCGTCTTGGCGGCAAGTCCGTCGTCAAGGCCCAGGTCAAGGTCGGCGGCCGCGGAAAGGCCGGCGGCGTCAAGCTGGCCGGCACCCCGGACGAGGCCGTCGCCCGCGCGACGGACATCCTCGGCATGGACATCAAGGGCCACACGGTCCACAAGGTGATGATCGCCGAGACCGCTCCGGAGATCGTCGAGGAGTACTACGTCTCGTACCTCCTCGACCGCACCAACCGCACCTTCCTGGCCATGGCCTCCGTCGAGGGCGGCATGGACATCGAAGAGGTCGCGGCCACCAAGCCCGAGGCCCTGGCGAAGGTCCCGGTCGACGCCAACGAGGGCGTGACCCTGGAGAAGGCCCGCGAGATCGTCGCCCAGGCGAAGTTCCCGGCCGAGGTCGCCGAGAAGGTCGCCGAGGTCCTGGTGACCCTGTGGAAGACCTTCGTCGCCGAGGACGCGCTCCTCGTCGAGGTCAACCCGCTCGCCAAGGTCGCCTCCGGCGACGTCCTGGCCCTCGACGGCAAGGTGTCCCTGGACGCCAACGCCGAGTTCCGCCAGCCGGAGCACGAGGCCCTGGAGGACAAGGCCGCCGCCAACCCGCTGGAGGCCGCCGCCAAGGCCAAGGGCCTCAACTACGTCAAGCTCGACGGCGAGGTCGGCATCATCGGCAACGGCGCGGGTCTCGTCATGAGCACCCTCGACGTCGTCGCGTACGCCGGTGAGAACCACGGCGGCGTCAAGCCCGCCAACTTCCTCGACATCGGTGGCGGCGCCTCCGCCGAGGTCATGGCGAACGGCCTGGAGATCATCCTCGGCGACCCGGACGTCAAGTCCGTCTTCGTCAACGTCTTCGGTGGCATCACCGCCTGTGACGAGGTCGCCAACGGCATCGTCCAGGCCCTGGAGCTGCTGAAGTCCAAGGGCGAGGACGTCACCAAGCCGCTGGTCGTGCGCCTGGACGGCAACAACGCGGAGCTGGGTCGCAAGATCCTGTCGGACGCGAACCACCCGCTGGTCCAGCGTGTGGACACCATGGACGGCGCGGCCGACAAGGCCGCCGAGCTCGCGGCTGCGAAGTAAGGGACGAGGACTCCAACACCATGGCAATCTTCCTCACCAAGGACAGCAAGGTCATCGTCCAGGGGATGACCGGCGCCACCGGTATGAAGCACACCAAGCTCATGCTCGGTGACGGCACCAACATCGTCGGCGGCGTGAACCCGCGCAAGGCCGGTACCGAGGTCGACTTCGACGGCACGTCCGTCCCCGTCTTCGGCACCGTCAAGGAGGCGATGGAGAAGACCGGCGCCGACGTCTCCGTCCTCTTCGTGCCCCCGGCCTTCGCCAAGGCCGCCGTCGTCGAGGCGATCGACGCCGAGATCCCGCTCGCGGTCGTCATCACCGAGGGCATCGCCGTCCACGACACCGCCGCGTTCTGGGCGTACGCCAAGGCCAAGGGCAACAAGACCCGCATCATCGGCCCCAACTGCCCCGGTCTGATCACCCCGGGCCAGTCCAACGCCGGCATCATCCCGGGCGACATCACCAAGCCCGGCCGCATCGGTCTGGTGTCCAAGTCGGGCACGCTGACCTACCAGATGATGTACGAGCTGCGCGACATCGGCTTCACCTCCGCCGTCGGCATCGGTGGCGACCCGGTCATCGGCACCACCCACATCGACGCCCTGGAGGCGTTCGAGGCCGACCCCGAGACCGAGCTGATCGTCATGATCGGTGAGATCGGTGGCGACGCCGAGGAGCGCGCGGCCGACTTCATCAAGGCCAACGTCACCAAGCCGGTCGTCGGCTACGTCGCGGGCTTCACCGCGCCCGAGGGCAAGACCATGGGCCACGCCGGCGCCATCGTCTCCGGCTCCTCCGGCACCGCCCAGGCGAAGAAGGAGGCCCTGGAGGCCGCCGGCGTCAAGGTCGGCAAGACCCCGTCGGAGACCGCCCGTCTGGCCCGCGAGATCCTCGTCGGCTGACACCGTGCCTTCCGGCACCACCGGTCCCTGACCGGTACACGCAGCGGCCGCGGGCCCGTACCACTGAGGTACGGGCCCGCGGCCGTTGTGCGTGGGGTGCGGTCAGTGGGGTGGGGTGCGGCGGGGGTGTGGTTCAGGGGTGTCGGCGTCGTCGGGTGCGCCGGTGTCGGGGGCGTCGGCGTCCTGCGGGTCGGTGTCGGGTGGTGGCGGTGGGCCGGGGCGTCTGGGCTTGCCGGAGGGGGCGGTGGTGACGGGGGCGTG
>NZ_JCANQV010000482.1:0-2728 GCF_059553635.1 Candidatus Streptomyces philanthi | reverse complement strand
CGCGCCGCCGGGAAGCTCGCGGCCGGGCTCCTCCCCGTACGCCACGAGGGTGAGGACCAGCAGGCCCAGGACGGCACTCGCGGCGAGGAAGGCGACCCAGCCGACCAGACCGACGGCGAGGGCGCCGAGCACGCCGTGGACGACGGCGCAGCAGATCAGGGCGGTGCGGGCGAGGGAGCCGGGGGCGCGGTCGCGCAGGGCGCAGCGCAGCAGGACGGCGGCGCAGCCGAGGAGGAAGAGGCCGAGGAGGGCGCCGGCGGCCCAGGCGGCGGTGGCCGTCGCGCGGGGGTCGATCCCGGCGAGGGTCATGTGCTGCCGGTCGACGACGATGCCGAGGATCCAGTTGATCAGCGCCACCCCGGCCGTCTCCAGGACGAGCACCACCGCCGTCACCAGGGCCACCGGCCTGCGTGCCGTCTCCACCGCGCCCACCCGCTTCCGTCGTCGCCGGTCGTGCGTTGCCGTAGAACGTGCCGCCGCCCCGGGCGGGCCCGCCGCCCCTGTTACCCCGGGTACGGGGGCACCGCGCACGCTACTTACGGGTAACGGCGGGGGCAAGAGCCTGGCGCGACCCGTTCGCCGGACGGCGCGGCACCGCTCCCGGACCCGTCCGGCCGGGGCTCCCGCCGCACCCGGCACCCGCAAACTTTCATTCGTCCATTCGTAGGGACTCCACAAAGAATTGACGCCCCGCTGGATGCCCGCGGGTCGAGACCTAGGCCACATCGGCGCGTCGGCGCCGGACCGCGATTCGCGGCCTACCCTGGGACACCAGGGGGATTCGCGTTCTCGCCGACGCCGGCGACACTCTCCGTGTGGGCAAGGTCACCTCGGGGAACGGCTCGGCACACGGTGTCGCCAGTCCCTAAACTCGCTTCGTTCGTTGTGTTGCGGCGTAGCGCCAAGGAAGGACCCATCGTGCGCAAGGTGCTCATCGCCAACCGTGGCGAAATCGCTGTCCGCGTTGCCCGTGCATGCCGGGACGCCGGGATCGGGAGCGTCGCCGTCTACGCGGAACCCGACCGGGACGCCCTGCACGTCCGCGCGGCGGACGAGGCGTACGCCCTGGGCGGTGACACCCCTGCCACCAGCTACCTGGACATCGCGAAGGTCCTTGCCGCCGCCGCCGATTCCGGCGCGGACGCGATCCACCCCGGTTACGGCTTCCTCTCGGAGAACGCCGACTTCGCGCAGGCCGTGCTCGACGCGGGTCTGACCTGGATCGGCCCGCCGCCGCACGCCATCCGCGACCTGGGCGACAAGGTCGCCGCGCGGCACATCGCGCAGCGCGCCGGTGCGCCGCTGGTCGCCGGTACGCCCGACCCGGTCTCCGGTGCGGACGAGGTCGTCGCCTTCGCCGAGGAGCACGGCCTGCCGATCGCGATCAAGGCGGCCTTCGGCGGTGGCGGCCGCGGCCTGAAGGTCGCCCGCACCCTCGAAGAGGTCCCCGAGCTGTACGACTCGGCGGTCCGCGAGGCCGTGGCGGCGTTCGGGCGCGGTGAGTGCTTCGTCGAGCGGTACCTGGACCGTCCGCGGCACGTCGAGACCCAGTGCCTGGCCGACAAGCACGGCAATGTCGTGGTCGTCTCCACCCGTGACTGCTCGCTCCAGCGCCGCCACCAGAAGCTGGTCGAGGAGGCCCCGGCGCCGTTCCTGACGGACGAGCAGAACGCCGAGCTGTACCGCGCGTCCAAGGCCATCCTCAAGGAGGCCGGCTACGAGGGCGCGGGCACCTGCGAGTTCCTCGTCGGGCAGGACGGCACGATCTCCTTCCTGGAGGTCAACACCCGCCTCCAGGTGGAGCACCCGGTCACCGAGGAGGTCTCGGGGATCGACCTGGTCCGTGAGATGTTCCGGATCGCCGACGGCGAGAAGCTCGGCTACGACGACCCGCCGGTGCGCGGTCACTCCTTCGAGTTCCGGATCAACGGCGAGGACCCGGGCCGCAACTTCCTGCCCGCCCCCGGCACCGTCACCCGCTTCGACGCCCCGACCGGCCCCGGCGTCCGCCTGGACGCGGGGGTGGAGAGCGGCAGCGTCATCGGCCCCGCCTGGGACTCCCTGCTGGCCAAGCTGATCGTCACCGGCGCCACCCGTGAGCAGGCGCTCCAGCGGGCGGCCCGCGCGCTGGGCGAGTTCACCGTGGAGGGCATGGCCACGGCCCTCCCCTTCCACCGCACGGTCGTCAAGGACCCGGCGTTCGCGCCCGAACTGACCGGCTCGACGGAGCCGTTCACCGTCCACACCCGCTGGATCGAGACGGAGTTCGTCAACGAGATCCCGGCGTTCGCCGCGGTCGGTACGGAGGAGGCCGAGGCCGACACCCGCGAGACCGTGGTGGTCGAGGTCGGCGGCAAGCGCCTGGAGGTGTCGCTGCCGTCCTCGCTCGGCATGCCGCTGGCCCGCGCCGCGGTCGCCGGGGGCGCCAAGCCGAAGCGGAAGGCCACCAAGCGGTCCGGCTCCGCCGCCTCCGGCGACGCGCTCGCCTCCCCGATGCAGGGCACCGTCGTGAAGGTCGCCGTGGAGGAGGGCCAGCAGGTCGCCGAGGGCGAGCTGGTCGTCGTCCTGGAGGCGATGAAGATGGAGCAGCCGATCAACGCGCACCGCGCGGGCACGGTCAAGGGCCTGTCCGCCGAGATCGGCGGGGCCCTCACGGCCGGCGCCGTGATCTGCGAGATCAAGGACTGACGCGGCCCGCGCCGCATGACGGAGGGCCGGTCACCGAGGT
>NZ_JCANQV010000481.1:0-2737 GCF_059553635.1 Candidatus Streptomyces philanthi | reverse complement strand
CCGAGCTGCTGGGCGGGGAGGGGGCGGTGCTCGCCGGGCGGATCGCCGCCGCCGACCCCGTACGCCATCCGCTCACCGGCCTGCCCGTCACGATCCTGCACGGCACCGACGACCCCAGCGTCCCCGTCGGCCTCTCCCGCCGCTATGTGCGCGCCGCCCCCGCCACCGTGCTCCGTGAGCTTCCCTGCGTCGGGCACTTCGCCCCCTTCACTCCCGCCGCACCCGCCTTCCACGCCCTGCTCACCGCCCTCGCCGACGGCGCGGAACGGCCCGGCGAGGCCCGTAGTACCTGAGACGGACCCGGCCGTATCCGTACTGATGGGGACGCCGGTCACGCCCCCCGCTGTTTACCGTGGTGTGCGTGAACGAGAAGACCCAGGCGCACACCACCCTGCGCTCCGAGGCCCGGATACTCCGCGGCGCACTGATCCGGCTGCGCCAGGACCTGTTCCTCGACGCCTTCACCTTCCGCCCGATGCCCCCCCTGGACACCCGGTCCCCGGGCTTCGCCCAGTGGGTCCCGGAGCGGCTGCTGCAGGCCGTGCGCTGGGCCCCGCACATCGTCCTGACGGCCTGCGCCGTGCTGAACTTCCTGCTCGGCTTCACCGCGACGTCGGGGCACGGGATGTTCGGGAACCTCTTCGCCGCCCTGCTGTGCGCGATCGTCGCGTTCCCGGTCCTGCTCGTCCTGTTCCGGCCCGTCGGCGCGTTCTGGATCTCCCTCGCCGGCGTCGTCCTCGCCGTCCCGGCCGACGGGATGTACGGCTTCGGGGCGGGGTGGATGTCGGTCTCGTTCCCCACCCACATCGTGGTGATGGCCCTGGTGGTGCTGCGCACCAGGCCGCGGCTGGCCGCCGAGATGTGGGCGGTCACCTTCCTGGTCGCGGCCGCGCTGACCGTGCTCTTCGGCACGGAGTCGGAAGCGGCGGCCATGACGGTGTTCTCCGCCGTCCTCCTGACCGCGGCGGCGGCGGTCCGCGCCTGGCGCCAGGAGCGCCAGCAGGTCGTCGAGACCCGCACCGTCACCGCGGAGGAACGTTCCCGGCGCACCCTGCTGGAGGAGCGGGCGACCATCGCCCGCGAGCTGCACGACGTGGTCGCGCACCACATGTCGGTGATCGCCATCCAGGCCGAGGCCGCCCCGTACCGCGTCGAGGAGACCCCGCCGGAGCTGGCCACCGCCTTCGCCACCATCCGCGAGAACGCCGTCGCCGCGCTGACCGAGCTGCGCCGCATCCTCGGCGTCGTCCGCTCCGAGGACCCGGACGCGTTCGCCGAGAGCGACCCGGAGGCGCCCCAGCCGACCCTCGCATCCCTCGACTCCCTGCTGGCCAGCGTCCGCAGCGCGGGCCTGACCGTCGAAGCGGTGATCACCGGGTCGTCCCGGCCGATGCCGCAGGGCGTCGAGCTGTCCGCGTACCGCATCGTCCAGGAGGCGCTGAGCAACGCGCTGCGGCATTCGCCGGGCGCCGAGGCGCGGGTGGAGATCGCGTATGTGCTCGGCGGGCTCGGGCTGCGTATCGTCAACGGGAAGCCCAGCCGGCTGGCGAAACCCTCGCCGGGCGCGGGACACGGGTTGCTGGGGATGCGGGAGCGGGTGCAGATGCTGGGTGGGGAGATGACCGCCGACCAGACCGAGGACGGCGGGTTCGAGGTCGCGGTGTTCCTTCCGGTGCCCGCGACGGCGGGGGAGGCCGCGGCATGATCCGGGTACTGATCGTCGACGACCAGGTGATGGTCCGCGAGGGCTTCTCCGTCCTGCTCAACGCCATGCCGGACATCGAGGTCGTCGGGGAGGCGGTCGACGGCCGCCAGGCGGTCGCGAAGGTCGCCGAGCTGCGCCCCGACGTCGTCCTGATGGACATCCGGATGCCGGAGATGAACGGCCTGGAGGCGACCCGGGAGATCGTCGCGGCCGACGCCGACGCCAAGGTGCTGGTCCTGACCACCTTCGACCTGGACGAGTACGTCTACCAGGCACTGCGCGCGGGAGCCAGCGGCTTCCTGCTCAAGGACGCCTCGGCCGGGCAGCTCGCCGAGGGCGTCCGCATCGTCGCCTCCGGGGAGGCACTGCTCGCGCCGACCGTCACCAAGCGCCTGATCTCGGAGTTCTCCCGGCTGGGCACCCCGCGCGCCCCGGCCCAGGAACGCATCGGCGACCTCACGGAACGCGAGACCGAGGTCCTGGTCCTGGTCGCCCAGGGCCTGTCCAACGGGGAGATCGCCGAGCATCTGGTCGTCGCCGAGTCGACGGTGAAGACGCACGTCAGCCGCATCCTGGTGAAGCTCGGCCTGCGCGACCGCACCCAGGCGGCGGTGTTCGCCTACGAGGCGCGGCTGGTGACTCCGGGGGGCTGAGGCGGGGGCGCTCGTACCCGTGGCGGACGGTGGCGTCCGGCGCGCCCGCCCCGTACGCCACCCGTCCCCCGTGCCTACGGCCTCGGCAGTACCAGCCGCCACGCCGCCTGCTGGACGGTCCAGGTGCGGGTCCTGACCGGGCCGCCGGTCAGGGCGTCCGCCCGGTAGTGGAAGTCCGCGCCGGAGACGGTCACCGCGCGGGCCCTCGCCCGCAGGGGGCGCCCCTCGCCGGCCCACTGGACGACGACCTCGGCCAGCCCGTCCGCCGTGCCCCCGCGGTCCCGGGAGCCTTGCGCCGCCGCCGTGGTCCCGTCCCGCTCCGCCGCGCCGTCCGTCCCGTCCGACACACCCGGCAGCACCGACACCTGCCGCACCGGCC
>NZ_JCANQV010000480.1:0-2743 GCF_059553635.1 Candidatus Streptomyces philanthi | reverse complement strand
GGTTTCATCGTTCGACTTGCATGTGTTAAGCACGCCGCCGCGGACGCCTGGCGGCGCGCCACCGACGCCGTCGAACGGTCCGGCGGCACGCTCACCGACGCCGACCACGCCGACTGTCTGGACCGCACCGCCCGCGCCCTGCCCGACGACGACGCGGCGTCCGCCGCCGAGATGTTCACCCGCGCCGCCGCCCTCCACGAGCGGGCCGGCCACCCCGCCAAGGCGCTCCTGTCCACGTCCCGCGCCCTGCTCGCACCCCAGTGCGCCGGGCCGTCCGAGGAATCCCTCGCCCCGCTGGACGGCCTGTGCGCACGGGCCCGGGAACTGCACCGCGCCAAAGAGGCCACCGCGCTCCAGACCGCCACCGTCCTGCTGAGCCGTGCCCGTGTCCGTACGGCCCTGCTCACCGCCGGGAAGACGCCCCGGGACGAGGAGGCCGCGGTCCGGGCCGAGCTGGAGGAGGTCGTCGCCTTCGTCGAGGAGCACGGTGACGAACCGGCCGTCCTCACGCCCCTGGCCGCCGCGACGTCCCTGCTCGGGCGGCTCACCGCGGCCCACGACCTGCCCGCCGCCACCCGTCTGCTGACCGAGGCCGTCGCCCGCCACCACGCGTCGGGCCGCCCCTGGTTCGCCGCCGACGCCGAGGTGCTGCTCGCCCAGGTGCTGCTGTCGCAGGACGAGCGCGGCCAGGCGGCGGACGTCGTCCGGACGGTCCTCGACGACCCCGAGCGCGTCGCCCTGCTCGAACCCCACGACCGGGCCCGGCTCTGCCTCACCCTCGCCCACGCCGTATCCGGCCAGGAGGAGGACGAGGGCCGGCAGGAGGCGGCGCTGCTGTTCGACGCCGCCCACTTCGCCGACCGGGCCGGGGAGGGCACGACCCTCGGCGCGCTCGCCCGGCTCCGCCTGGGCGGCCTCTACCGCGCCCTGGGCCGCTTCGAGGAGGCCGCGACCGTCCTGGAGGCCGTCCTGCCGGACCTGCTCGACGGGCACGACCAGGACGATCTGGTGCAGGCCCGCGTCTGGCTCGCCGCCTGCTACGCGCAGAGCGGCGACCACCGCTCGGCCGCCGAGCAGTACGTCCTCGCCGCCGACACCGCCCAGGGCTGGGAGGACCCCAAGCACCACGCGATCCTCACCCACCACGCGGGCGAGGCCCTGGACGCGGCCGGGCTGCCGGACGACTCCGCGCGGGCCTACGAGCGCGCGGCGCAGCTGTGGCGCTCCCTCGGCGAACCCGGCGGCGTGGTGCGCGCGCTGCGCGCCCGCGCCTGGGTCCTGGTCGCCGCCAAGGGCCAGGATGCGGGCGAGGAGGCCATGGAACAGGCCCTGCGGGAGAACGAGGCCGCGGTGGAACAGGCCGCCGACGACACCGCACGCGTCCGGCTCCGCCTCGACCTCGGCAGCACCCACGAGCAGGCGGCCCGGCTCGCCCTGGAACCCACCGACGGCCCGCCGTCCGCCGAGCACGACACCCCCGAGCAGTACGCCGTCAACACCACCGCGTACGCCGAGGCGCTGCGGCGCGTCGAGCGGGCGCTGACGGAGTTCGCGGCCTGCGGCGACGACGGACGCGAGGACCTGTACGGCGCCGAACTCCTCGCCGCCCACCTGGAACTGGGGATGGGCCGTACCGAGGCCGGCACCGACCGCGCCCGCCGGCTGCGCGCCGCACTGCCCGCGACGCCCGAGCCGGGCAGCCGGCTCGCCGCTCTCGCCGACCAGTGCGACGCGATCACCGACGGCACGGACTGAGCCGGAGGAGCACCGTGGCACGCGTGATCGACGACCGCTTCGCGCTGGTGGAAAAGCTCGGCGGCGGTGGCATGGGCACCGTGTGGCGCGCCCGTGACCTGGTGCTCCACCGCGAGGTGGCCCTCAAGGAGGTCCTGCCCCCGGACCCCGCGCAGGACGCCCGCACACCGGACGAGATCCGTGTGCTGCGGGCCCGCGTCCTGCGCGAGGCCCGGGCCCTCGCCCGCATCGACCACCCGAACGTGGTAACCATCCACCACATCGTGGACGGGGGCGACGGCACCTTCCCGTGGCTCGTCATGGAACTGGTGCCCGGCGGCTCCCTCCAGGGCCGCCTCGACCGGGGGCCGATGGACCCGGCCGAAGCGGCCCGGACCGGCCGGGGCGTGCTGTCCGCGCTGCGCGCCGCCCACGCCCACGGCATCGAGCACCGCGACGTCAAACCCGCCAATGTCCTGCTGCGCCCGGACGGACGCCCGGTCCTCACCGACTTCGGCATCGCCGCGATCCGCGAGACCACCACCCTCACGGCGACCGGCTCCGTCATCGGCTCACCCGACTACATGGCGCCCGAACGCATCCGGGGCAAGGGCAGCGGCCCGGCCGCCGACCTGTGGTCCCTGGGCATGCTGCTGTACGTGGCGGTGGAGGGCCGCCACCCGCTGCGCCGGGACAGCACCCTGGCGACGCTGGCGGCCGTTCTCGACGAGGAGGTGCCGCCGCCCCACCACGGCGGCGCGCTCACCGGCGTCCTGATGTCGCTGCTGGTGAAGGACCCGGCGGCGCGCCCGGACGCCGGTGCCCTCGACCGCGCGCTGGCCGCCGTGGAGGCGGAGGAGGGCGGGGCGGGACGGGGCTCCGGGACGGCGGGGGCGGGGGTTCGTTCCGTGCCGGACGCGCCGACGCGGGTCGCGGAAGGCCCGTCGTCCGGGTCTGTTGTGCCGGGAGTTGCTCCGGGCAAGGGGACAGGCGAAGGGCGGCAGGCTCC
>NZ_JCANQV010000479.1:0-2762 GCF_059553635.1 Candidatus Streptomyces philanthi | reverse complement strand
CCTGCCGGTGCCCGACGCCCCGCACCTCGCCTTCTGGCACGCCGCCACCCTGCTGCGCGAGCACCGCGGCGACGGCCACACGGCGGCGCTGTTCGACGCCGGGCTGGACGGTCTGGAGGCGATGGTGACGCACTCCGCCGACGGCGGGGGCATCACGGCCGCGTGGATCCGGCGGACCCGGGGCTGGACGGAGGACGACCTGGCGGCGGCGTACGAGCGGCTGCGCGGGCGCGGGCTGATGGACGCCGACGGCGCGCTGACCGAGGCGGGCACGCGGCTGCGCGCGGACCTGGAGGACACCACCGACCGCCTGGACCGGGCCCCCTTCGTGCACCTGGGTGCCGAGGGCGTGGCGCGGCTCACCGAACTGACGTCCGGTTTCCTGGCGACGGTGGCGGCCACCGGCGCGTTTCCCGCGGACCTGTCGGCCCGGTCCTGACCGACGGGGCCGCCGGGGTGTGCGTGCGCCTTCTCACACCCCGGCGGCCCCGGCCGGGCGGCGCGACAGTCCGGCCCGCCACCCGGCACAATGCAGGCTCAAGCACGTGCGGAAGGCGGGCAGGATCAACGTGACGGCAGCCACCGAGGCCATGGGGTCCATCGAAGCGAGGATCGCCGAGGAGCTCGGCGTCAGGGAACGGCAGGTGAAGGCCGCGGTCGAACTGCTCGACGGCGGTTCGACGGTGCCGTTCATCGCGCGCTACCGCAAGGAAGCCACCGAGATGCTCGACGACGCGCAGTTGCGCGCGTTGGAGGAGCGGTTGCGCTATCTGCGGGAACTGGAGGACCGGCGGGCGGCGGTCCTGGAGTCCGTACGGTCCCAGGGCAAGCTCGACGCGGAGCTGGAGGCGCGCATCCGCGGCGCGGAGTCCAAGGCGCGGCTGGAGGACATCTACCTGCCGTACAAGCCCAAGCGGCGCACCAAGGCGCAGATCGCCCGGGAGGCCGGTCTGGAGCCGCTGGCCGACGGGCTGCTGGGCGACCCGTCGGTCGAACCGGCCGCGGCCGCCGCGGCGTTCGTCGACGCGGACAAGGGTGTCGCCGACGCGCCGGCCGCCCTGGAGGGCGCGCGGGCCATCCTCACCGAGCGGTTCAGTGAGGACGCCGACCTGATCGGCGAGCTGCGGGAGCGGATGTGGTCGCGCGGCCGGGTCGCGGCGAAGGTGCGCGAGGGCAAGGAGGAGGCCGGCGCGAAGTTCGCGGACTACTTCGACTTCGCCGAGCCGTTCACCGAACTGCCCTCGCACCGGGTGCTGGCGATGCTGCGCGGCGAGAAGGAGGAGATCCTCGACCTCACCCTGGAGCCCGAGGACCCGGCGTCGGCGCCCGAGGGCCCCAGCGCGTACGAGCAGGCCGTCGCGCACCGCTTCGGCATCGCCGACCGGGGCCGTCCCGCCGACGGCTGGCTGCGGGACACCGTCCGGTGGGCCTGGCGCACCCGGATCCAGGTGCACCTGGGCATCGATCTGCGGCTGCGGCTGCGGCAGGCCGCCGAGGACGAGGCGGTGCGGGTGTTCGCGTCGAACCTGCGCGATCTGCTGCTGGCCGCGCCCGCCGGGACGCGGGCGACGATGGGCCTCGACCCCGGTTTCCGTACCGGCGTCAAGGTCGCGGTCGTCGACGCGACCGGCAAGGTGGCGGCGACGGACACGATCTACCCGCACGTACCGCAGCAGAAGTGGGACGCGGCGCTCGCGACGCTGGCGCGGCTGGCGCGGGAGCACGGTGTGGAGCTGATCGCGATCGGCAACGGCACCGCGTCCCGGGAGACCGACAAGCTGGCGGCGGACCTGATCGCGGCGCATCCGGAGCTGAAACTGACGAAGGTGATGGTGTCCGAGGCGGGTGCCTCGGTCTACTCGGCCTCCGCCTTCGCCTCGCAGGAGCTGCCGGAGCTGGACGTGTCACTGCGCGGCGCGGTGTCCATCGCGCGCCGGCTCCAGGACCCGCTGGCGGAACTGGTCAAGATCGATCCCAAGTCGATCGGTGTCGGGCAGTACCAGCACGACCTGTCCGAGGTGAAGCTGTCGCGGTCGCTGGACGCGGTCGTCGAGGACTGCGTCAACGGCGTCGGCGTGGACGTCAACACCGCGTCCGCGCCGCTGCTGTCGCGGGTCTCCGGCATCAGCGCGGGCCTCGCGGAGAACATCGTCAACCACCGCGACGGCAACGGCCCGTTCCGCTCCCGCAAGGCCCTCAAGGACGTGCCGCGGCTCGGCCCGAAGGCGTACGAGCAGTGCGCGGGCTTCCTGCGCATCCGGGGCGGCGACGACCCGCTGGACGCGTCGAGCGTGCACCCGGAGGCGTACCCGGTGGTGCGCCGGATGGTCGCCGCCGCGGGCGACGGGGTCGGCTCGCTGATCGGCAACACGTCCGCCCTGCGGGCGCTGCGCCCCGAGGACTTCGTGGACGACTCCTTCGGCCTGCCGACGGTGACGGACATCCTCCAGGAGCTGGAGAAGCCGGGCCGCGACCCGCGCCCGGTCTTCCGGACCGCGACCTTCAAGGAGGGCGTGGAGAAGATCGGCGACCTGACGCCGGGGATGCTGCTGGAGGGCGTGGTGACCAATGTCGCCGCCTTCGGCGCGTTCGTGGACGTCGGTGTCCACCAGGACGGGCTGGTGCACGTCTCCGCGATGTCGAGGACGTTCGTCAAGGACCCCCGGGACATCGTCAAGCCCGGTGACATCGTGCGGGTGAAGGTCCTCGACGTCGATGTGCCGCGCAAGCGGATCTCGCTGACGCTGCGCCTGGACGACGAG
>NZ_JCANQV010000478.1:0-2793 GCF_059553635.1 Candidatus Streptomyces philanthi | reverse complement strand
GGTGCCGGAGAGCGTGACGGCGGCGCTGGTGCGCGAGGCCCGGCTGCGGGGTGCCGCCCTGGTGGTGGACCCGTTGCCGGAACGGCCCGCCGCGCTGGTGCGGGCGCTGGCCCGGTCCGGCACGGCCGTGGTGTTCTGCGGGAGCGGTCCCTGCGATCCCCGGTGGGCGCCGGAGGCGGGACTGCTGGCGCTGGACGCCCCGGCCCGTGGCGATGCGGGCCCGGAGCGGTGGCGTGCCGCACTCGGCCCGTACGGGGCGGAGATGACGGACGAGGAGCTGGCGCGGGCCGTCGCGCCGTACCGGATGGGGCCGGAGGAGATCCGTGGCGCCGCCGGGGCGGCCGGGGCGCTCGCCGCGTTCGAGGGGACGCCGTTGAATGCCGCGCACCTCCAGCACAGCGCGCGGCAGCGGTCCGCGCCGCTGCTGGGCCGGCATGCGCGGCGGGTGCGGCCCGAGGTCGCCTTCGGGGACCTGGTGCTGCCGCCCGAGCCCCTGGAGCAGCTGCGCGAGCTGGCGCAGCGCGCCCGCCACCGGGAGACGGTGCTGGGGACGTGGGGGCTGCGTACCGGCGGGGGCCGGGGCCGCGGGGTGAGCGCGCTGTTCGCCGGGGAGTCCGGCACCGGCAAGACCCTCGCGGCCGAGGTCGTGGCCGGGGAGCTCGGCCTGGACCTCTATGTCGTCGACCTGTCGTCGGTCGTCGACAAGTACGTCGGTGAGACGGAGAAGAACCTGGAGCAGATCTTCGCCGAGGCGGACCGTACGGACGCGGTGCTGCTGTTCGACGAGGCCGACGCGGTGTTCGGCAAGCGGTCGGAGGTCAAGAGCGCCCACGACCGCTACGCCAACCTCGAAAGCGCCTATCTGCTCCAGCGGCTGGAGTCCTTCGGCGGGATCGTCGTCCTCACCACCAATCTGCGGGCCAATGTCGACGAGGCGTTCACCCGGCGGCTGGATGTGGTGGTCGACTTCCCGTTCCCGGGCCCCGAGCAGCGGGCCGCGCTGTGGCGGCACTGCCTGCGGCAGGTGCCGTGCGCGCCGGACGTCCCGGACGGGATCGAGCGGTGTGCGCGGGAGTTCGAGCTGGCGGGCGGGGCGATCAGATCGGCGGCGACGACCGCCGGGTACCTGGCGGCGGCCCGTGGCGGGTCCGTGGAGGCGGCGGACGTCCGGACCGGGGCGCGGCGCGAGTACCGGAAGATGGGACGGCTGGTGCCGGGCGGCTGGGACGGACCGACCGGAACGTCAACCGCTTCGTCGAACTTTCGCAAGGACCAGGGAAGTTGATGAAAGGGCTCCCGGGGCCGGGCGTTGCACCCGGCCCCGGGAGGGTGGTCACGGCGCGTCGGCGATCTTCCACTTCTGGCCGCCGTACTGCCCGCACGTCCCGGTCAGCGCACTCTTGTCGTTGTGGCTGTCGCTGAGGCATTCATTGTTGTCCAGGTTGACGACGTGGACACGGCCGTCGTCCGTGTCCTCCAGCCGCCACTTCTGGCTCGCGGCCAGCTGCCCGGACTTCAGCGCCTCGGGATCGACGTGCCGGATGTGGAGCACGTTGGTCCCGTCCTTCTTCTCGACGACGGAACCCGGCGCGCTGGCGGACTCCAGGGCGACGGAGTTGTCCTCCGGGTAGCGGTGGATGATCCACAGCTGGTTGCGGCCGTATTGGTCGCCCGTCAGGTCGGGGTTCTCACCGACATAGGTGCCGTCCTTCTGCTCCCCCTTCTTGACCTCCAGGTACCACTCGTCCCAGTCGCTGCGGAGGATCTGCAGCGGGGGTCCCGGGTCCTCCTCCTTCTTCTTCTCGTCCCCGCCGGCGGGCTTCTCCGGCTGCTGGTCCTGCGGCTTCTCCGCGGGCGGGGGCGCGGCCGGCGGCGGAGGGCTGGGCGCCGGTTTCATCTCCTGCTTCTGCGGGAGCTGCTGGTGCGTCCCCTCCTTCTCCCTGGCCTGGGACGTCACCTTCGGCGGGGCGTTGAGCCACAGCGCCACGAACGCCACGACCCCGGCGACCAGCAGTGACAGCAGGGCCAGCGCCCAGGGCGGCAGGACGGAGGGCTGGAGGTAGGTGCCGCGCAGTTCGGTCGGCCCGCTCTCGCCCGCGCGGACGACGGAGACGGTGAAGGGGTGCTTGCGGGTGGTGCCGAACCAGCTCACCCGGCCCGGTCTGATGTCCAGCCGGGCGAAGCCGGCACGGCCGGGCGCGACCTGCACCGAGTTCGGGTCGGCCTCGACGGTGAAGGCGTCGCCGTTCTCCCGGCCGGACAGGGAGGTCGTCACCTCCTGGTTGCCGAGGTTGTCGACGGCGACCGCTGCCCTGGCGCGCCACCGGCCGCGTACCACCATCGGCACCAGTTCGGTACGGATCTCGGTGAACGGGCCGACGGTGATCTGCCCCTCGACGACATCGGCGGCCTGCGGTGCCTCCCGGGGCTGCACCTGCACTCCGAAGGGCGTGGGTCCCGCGGCCGCGTCCGGTGTGCGCGGGGGCGCGAACCGTACGTCCGCGCTGCCCTCCGCGCCCGGGTACAGCCGCAGGACGTCCGGCTCCACCCGTGCCCATCCCGCGGTGGGGCCCACCACCCGAAGGCGGTACTCCTCCACGGTGTCCCCCGTGTTGCGTACTCTCAGCCGTACGCCGGCGCCTGACCCCGGCTCGACACTCGTCGCGGCCGGTTCCAGCGAAGTCCACATACTCACGTCAGCAGTCAACTGGCCGGAACCGCGCGTATCAGCGTCCTTTAGGGCACTCCCTCGGGCATGTTCGGCTGCCCCATCGTCCATGGCGGGGTGCGGGG
>NZ_JCANQV010000477.1:0-2826 GCF_059553635.1 Candidatus Streptomyces philanthi | reverse complement strand
GGCGGTGCATGGCGGTTACTCCTCGCGGGGTCGGGGTCCGGCGGTGTTCCGTCGAGCCTGGCCGTCCCCGCTCCGGGCGGCACCGGGGGCCCGGAGCATTGGATGATGGAGACATGACATCCGACACGCCGTACACCGTCCCGGCACCGCGCGACGCCGACCCGTTCGGCGGCCTCCCCCCGGCCCTGCGCGACACCGCCTACTCGGCCGCCCGCCATCCGGGAGCCGTCTCCCCTGATGGGGTGCCGCCCCGGAAGGGCGCGGCGCGCTGGGAGGCGTGGGACCTGTCCCGGGGCGCCAACTGCCAGCTGTACGCCTGCGCGGTACTGGCCCACCACGGCCTCGCCGTACCGCTGCTGCGCTCGTCCGAACTGTGGGCCGACGACCGGGCCACCCGCCGTGTCGCCCGCCCCGGGCCGCTGGACCTGGTGCTGTTCGACCCCGGCCCGGCCGCGGACCGGCCGGAGGGGTACGGGGCCCATGTCGGCGTCCACCTCGGCCCGGACCGGGTGCTGCACCTGAGCCGGGAGGCGGGCCGCCCGGCCGTGTGGCGCTACGCCGACTTCGCGGCCCGGCCCCGCTACGCGCGGTTCCTCGGCGCCAAGCGGGTGGTGGCGCGGATTCCCGGGGCGAGGCGGCCGGGCCGGAACGACGAAGCCCCCACCGGTCCGTGACCGGTGGGGGCTCGCGCGTACGGATCAGAAGTCGCCGCCGCCGAAGCCACCGTCGCCGCCGAAGTCGCCGCCGCCGAAGCCACCGCCGTCGCCGAAGCCTCCGCCGAATCCGCCGCTGAAGTCGCCGGAGTTGAAGTCGGCACCGGAGAACTCGCCGCCCTCGACACCGGAGCCGCCGAGGTCGGAGGCGTAGGCGTGGCCCGGGGACATCAGCATGCCGCCGAGCATCGTGCCCACCAGCAGGCCCGGGAGCATGCCGCCGCCGAAGTAGCCGCCGGCCCAGGGGCCGTAGGCCGGTCCGGCGTCCCAGTACGGCCGGTCACCGTGCTCGGTCCGCACCGTACGGGTGTGCGGTTCGAGGCCGTCGTCCAGCCGGGCCTTGTCGGCGGCGCAGACGGGGACGGTGCGCGGGGCGCCACCGGCCGGGGCCCAGTGGGCGTCGGTGACGGACGGGCCGTGCCGGGGGTCGAAGAAGCAGGGCACCCGGCGCTCGGGCAGCGGCAGGCCCTTGCGGCGCGCGTCGAGGGTGGCCAGGGAGAAGCGGCCGTCCTCCAGCGCCTTGGTCACCGCCTGCACCTCGCTGGGGTGGGTGGCGGCGGCCATCGCCGACTTGGCGTTCTCGTAGGCGTCCAGGGCGTGGCTGTAGTCCGTGCGCATCGCGTCGTCGGCGCCGGGCTCGCCGGGCCGGAAGTCGAGGCGGTCCAGCTCCTCGCCGAAGGCGGTGATGTCCTCGTCGACGACCACCCGCAGCTGCTCCAGGGCGGCGCGCTCCTCCTCGGCCTTGCGGCGGCGGTTGCGGCGGACGAGGGCGTAGGCGCCACCGCCGCCGGCGACGGCGAGGGCGCCGAGGCCGATGGCCGTGCCGGTGCCGATGCCGGAGTCCTCACCGCTCCAGGAGGACGGGGCGTGGCCCCGGGCCTGCTGGTCGGCGGTGTCGACGAAGCTGTTGAGGCGCTCGCCGACGGTGGGGTAGGCGGAGCCCTTGACCGCGCTCACGAGGTTGCGGACGGAGTTGCGCGACATCACCCGGGCGTCGGCCCCGGCGTTGAAGCCGTCGCCGAGCTCCACGGCGTAGACGCCGCTGATGCCGACCTTGGTGCGCAGGTTGGCCAGCAGGGTGTTCGGCGGGAACTCGGGGGCGCGGGGCAGCACGGCGACGAAGACCGGCTTGCCGGAGTCCTTGATCTTCTTGGCCAGTGCGTCCGCGTCGGAGGCGGAGAACTTCGAGGACATCCGGGGATCGACGTACACGGGCCCCTTCTTCAGGGCGGCCGCGGCGGCGTCGAGGCCGCCCTCGGCGCGGGCGCCGGGCGCCATGGCGGCGGCCATGGCCAGGAACACGGCGACCAGCGCGATCACCGGGGTGAGCAGTACACGACGGCTGGCGGTCTTCATGGAGGAGACGCTACCCGAACAGCACTTTCGGGACATCACCGGTACGCTGAAAGGTTTGCCCCGGGGCGCGGGCGGCGGCCGCCGTGCCGGCGGTCCCCCGCCCGTGCCCCGGTAACGCGGCAGGTCAGGGCGCCGCG
Source organism: Candidatus Streptomyces philanthi (assembly GCF_059553635.1). Classification (NCBI taxonomy): domain Bacteria; kingdom Bacillati; phylum Actinomycetota; class Actinomycetes; order Kitasatosporales; family Streptomycetaceae; genus Streptomyces; species Candidatus Streptomyces philanthi. Next base: position 620 of record NZ_JCANQV010000477.1, on the reverse strand, counting down.
AGGTCCACGAGACCGGCCAGCGCCTCCCGGTGTCGGCCCGGTGTCCCGAACGCGAGCTGGTCGCTCTTGGCCCGTTTGAGGAAGAGGTGGGCCGGGTGCTCCCAGGTCATGCCGATGCCGCCGTGCAGCTGGACGCACTCCTCCGCCGCCCGGACCGCCACCGGCGCGCAGTACGCCTGGGCTACCGCCACCGCGACCGGCGCGTCGGGGCTGCCGGTGGCCAGCGCGTCGGCGGCGTTGCGGGCGGCGGCGCGGGCCGAGGCGAGGTCCAGCCAGAGGGCGGCCAGCCGGTGCTTGAGCGCCTGGAAGGAGCCGATGGGACGGCCGAACTGCCGCCGTTCGCGGGTGTGGCGCACGGTGGTCTCCAGGCACCAGGTGGCGACGCCCAGTTGCTCGGAGGCCAGCAGCCCGGCGCCGGTGAGCAGCGCCCGCCCGACGGCGTCGCGGGCCCGTTCGCCCGAGGCCAGCGGCCGGCCGGCGGCGCCGTCCAGGGTGAGGTGGCCGAGGGGACGGGTGAGGTCGAGGGGTGTGGTGGGGGTGACGCGCACCCCGTCGGCCGTCGCGTCGACCGCGTACAGGCCGCTCCCCTCCGGCCCCTCGGCGGGGACGAGCAGGACATC